>JBQTKC010000419.1:0-7234 GCA_052386575.1 Beijerinckiaceae bacterium | reverse complement strand
ATTCATGTTCACCCTCCCCGATGACGTTTTCGCCTAATTCAACACGACGGCGCTGGAGCGGCAAACATCGCTCACGAATAAGCGGCCGCAGCGCGAAACCGATGTCGCGGAAGGCAGGAAAGGAGATCTTGGCGATGCCGGGATCACCCCGGATCTGCGCAATCCGGCGTCGATCGGCGCCTACTGAGTGGTGAGCGGATGACCCTCGAAAGGCGCATTCTCTAGCTGGGTTGCCGAACCAATAACGATAGACGGCGAATGTGTTTCGCTTAAAGCGTTCTCGCCAGGGGAGCAAAATCATGGCGCACAAGAGCATCGAGACCAAGTATTACGAGGAGCGCGCCTCATTTTTCACGGATCTCACGAAATTGGGCGCGCTCTCCCGGCGCGGCTTTCTTCATGTTGCCGGAGTTTCCGCCGGGATCGCCGCCGCGAAGGGGCTGATCGTTCCGCAGAGCTTCCAGCTGATCGAGATCGCGCACGCGGCGGAGACCACGACGCCTGCTTTTACCATTGGGTACGTCTCCGATACCCATCTATACACCCGCAATGTGAACGACCGCTTCATTCGGTCCGCGGTGAAAGCGGTGGAAGAGGTCAACGCGCTCGACCCGCAGCCAGATTTTGTTCTCTTCGGCGGCGATCTGGCCCAGCTCGGCAGGCCGGAGGAACTCGATATCGGCGCCCAGATTTTGAAGGATATCAAGGCTCCCCTAAAAATGATGGTCGGCGAGCACGACTGGTTCCTCGACATGGGCGAGCATTGGCGCGCCTTGTTCGGGCCCTCCCAATATTCCTTCGACCACAAGGGCATTCACTTCGTGACCTTGATGAGCGTTAACGAAAAGGATTTCTGGACCGCGCGCGGCATGACTCCGGAGGAGCGGATGCACACCGTCGCCGGGCTCGACAACGGCGTCCAATCGCGCTTCGAGGTCGGACCAGAAGGGCGCCAATGGCTGCAGAACGATCTTGCGGCGGTCGACAAGAAGACCCCCGTCGTCATCTTCTCCCACTCGCCTCTCTACAAATATTACCGCAACTGGAATTTTTGGACGGAGGACGCCGATGAAGTCCAGGCGATCCTCGCCAAATTCGATACGGTGTCCGTGATTCACGGCCACACCCATCAGCTTCTCCTCAATCGCATTGGCAACATCAGTTTCTATGGGCTGCTCTCGACCGCTTGGCCATGGCCGTATGCTCCCGAGGGGCTGCCGAAGCTCACCGTCCAGATGAATCGCGCCGACCCCTTCAACGCCTTCGACGGCTGCGGCGATGGTCAGCTCAATGTGCTGGCGTCGGGCGCAATCGACAAGGTCTATAATCTTTGGAACCGCAACCCCGTCACCGTGCGGGCAAGTTATCTTTCGTCGAACGGCGCCAAAAATCGTCCGGCGGCGACAACGCTTTCCAGCTATTGAGGAAGACCATGCGCCCCCACCGTCTCGCATTCGTTCTCTCGCTCGCCGCGGGACCTGCCTTGGCGGGAAGCGACGTGCCGCGTCATCAGCTTGCGCCTTCCCCGGAAGGCAATCTCGTCGTTGGTCTTTGCGACGGCGAAACCTCGATAGTGGTGAAAGGCGTCAAGCCCGGCGATCCAATGACACGCGAGCAAGGGCAAAAAATCGCCGGCGCGCTCATGCAGCAATGGCGGCAAAAAAATCCCGGTGCCGAATGGGTCGCCGCCGCGGCGGAGCCGTCAGCGGAGGGCCAGCCGCCGGGCGTAAAAGCGCCGGCGGACAAACAGTTCCAGACCTACGGCGCCTTTACCGAGCGCGACCAGCAAATCTGGAAAGACTCGACCGATCGCTTGGTCGCGGAAGGCAAACGCATTTTTCACGACGCCAAGGCGCTTGGCGGCACCAATGCCATATCCTGCGACATGTGCCATCCGGACGGCTCGAACACCCATCCCGAAACCTATCCGAAATTCCAGGTTCAGCTGGGGCGCGTCGCCATGCTCCGCGACATGATCAACTGGTGCATCGAAAACCCGGTCCGCGGCAAACCTTTCGCGGACGACGATCCTCGGCTTAAGGCTCTCGAGGCCTATATTCTCGCGCAACGCAAGGGAACCGCTCTCGAATACGGCAAACACTGAGTTTTGCCCCCGATGGCGCCTTCAGCCGGCGCGAATTCGCAGCCGCAGTTTTGCCGCGAAGGCGTGCGCCTCCCGTTTGAGCTTGACGGAAAAGGCCCAGATCCGCGTCGCCCGCGCCCATGCGAGAAGACGGTCGCGAATGCCGGTCAACCAATCGATGAGGCGGGCGAACCAAGGAATCGTTTTGAGTTTCGTCCGCCCCGCGTGATAAATCCGCTCGACGACGATGAGACTCACGAGATACGCCATCGAAATGGTAACAACGCCGGCCGAAAACTGTCCTTCGGTCATCAAATAAAGGGCATAGATTTTGGCGGGTTCGGCGAACGCTAAGGGAATGGCGAGCAGGACAAGGATTGCATAGGGTGGAAGCGCGGCGACGATGTCTTGTAGCCTGAGGACAAACCGGAGCTTTGCCACCCATGAAAGCAGCGGCCGGACGACCGGCGTGACGATGCCATCGAGAACGAGATAGACCACCACGACGGCTTTTGCCGGGAGCAGAAGCAAGCGGCGCATGCCGGAATTTTCGTCTCTCCCAGCCAATAAAATCGCTCCCCCCTTTTGGCCCCGGAAATTGCGCGCGGCGCGAATTGCGGTTCACTCCTCGCCGTGATCGTTACGCATCCTCATGTTGTGCATACATGTTCAAGGCATATAAGAGGCGAGGCCTTGGCCAATTGGACGCCTGAGATGGGCGCTTTCGGCCGCACCACGAAAAGCAGCGATCCAGACAGGCAGCCAAAACCGGCGCCGCTGCCTTGCCCTGCTAGGGCAAGAACCTTACCGAAGTTTCCGCCCAGTTCTCGGCCTGCGCCAAGACCATGGCAACGCTAAAGCCGAAGCCCGCTGGGCCTCATCGGAATCACGGGAGAACGGAACTGATGGCCACGGCCAAGCGGCCCGCCTACTGCACCCTGAATCTTGGCACATTACGCTCTTTGATGCCGCCCGTGCCAGCGCCAAGACTGTTGAGATCGTCAACTCCGCCGGCTCCCGCGCCAATTGCGCTGCCGTTGATGCCGCCGGTGTGGAGGCCAAGCTCGATCTGGTCCTTTAAGCCACCGGTTCCTGCGCTGAAACCGCGCCCGACGCCATTGACCGCGCCCGTTGAACTTCCCAACGTCGCGAGATCTCGAAGACCGCCGGTCCCAGCGCGGGTGGTGCCCGTAATTCCGCCAGTCGCATTTCCCACTCCCAAGCCAGTGCCGCCAGTCCCGGCGCCGATATGGCCGGTGCCGAAGGTCAGCGTCGCACGCTGGCCTCTCTTCCCCGCTCCGAGGCCAACTCCGGTGCCGGCAATGCCCCCGCCCTTGCTAATGACGATAGTACCCTGGGCGTGAGCGGCAATCGAAGAACCGCCACCCAATGCCGCCGCCACGGCCACGACCACGAACACGACCAATCCGCACTGCATTTGTCTCTCCGTAACGCTGGCCGGTACCACGGCTTTGGCACAGGTCTTCGCAAAAATCACAATAGCATCAGAAGACGATTCGCGAAAGCGGAAACCGCTGCCGTTCCAGCGATAGACCACAGTCGCGACTTTGGTTTCGCGGCCCATTGCGCGAAAGGCGCAGCCGAGCCGCGCCGCGCGCCGGCGAAGGCCTCACTCCATCCTGAAATGCTTCGACAGTTTCAGGCCCTGTCCCTGGTAATTCGAGCGGGTGCCCGCGCCATAAAGGAGCTGCGGCGGCTCGGCCATTTTCTCATACACAAGACGCCCAATCGTCTGGCCATCTTCGAGGATGAATGGAACTTCGTGGCTGCGGACTTCGAAAACCGCGCGGGCGCTGGGATGACCGTTCGCGCCCGCGCCGAAACCAGGATCGAAAAAACCCGCGTAATGCACCCGGAATTCGCCCATGGCGGGGTCGACTGGAACCATTTCGGCGGCGAGATCGGGCGGAATCTGCAACCGTTCGCGCGATGCCAGAATGTAGAATTCATCCGGGTCGAGGATCAGCCTTTTGTCCGGCCTGGCACGGATAGGGTCCCAATAATCTTCCACCTGATATGCGCTGGCTAGGTCCACATCGAGAACATCGGCATGTTTTTGCGCTCGGTAGCCGATCACGCCGTCGATCGGTTCGGCGCTTAAGCCAACCCGGAGAACGAGACCGTTGCGCCGCGACTCCAAGGCGGCGTCGACAAGCGGCATATTTTTGTGACGATCGCGCAGGTCCTTGTCCTCGATGCTGAAATCTGTGCGTTCGAGCTGCTGCGAGTTCAGCCTGCGAAAGCGAATCTGATTAAGTTTCGAGCCTTTGCGCACCCGCACACTAAAGCTTCGCGGCGAGACTTCGACATAGAGGCGCCCCTCATAGCCTCGCGCCACACGGTCGAACATATCGCTCTTGTCGGTAATGAGGCGGGTGAAAATATCGAGGCGGCCGGTCGAGCTTTTCGGGTTGGCGATCGCCGAAATACTGTCCGGCAGATTTAGATGCTCGATAAGCGGCATCACATAAACGCAGCCGCGCTCCAAAACGGCGCCATTGCCGTCGATGTTGATCTCGTCGCCGACGTTCCCAAGGGCATCGAGGCGCTCGCGGACGGAAGAGACCTTGCCTGGCAGGAAGCTCGCCCGCACCCTGTAGGCCCGGGCGCCCAAGCGCAGGTCCAGGCTCGCCGGCTGAAACTGCTGGGCTTCGATCTCGCCCTCGGCCAAAATCATCTTGCGCCGCGCCATCAGCTCGATTTTCTCGCGCGGAAGGAGGCCGAATTGCGTGCCGAACTCATTAGCGCCAAGGAGCGGCGCGGTACCGCTCGCGTGTTCCGGTCCGGCGAAAAGGGAGAGCGGCTGGACAGCCATGATCGGTTTCGAACGCCTTGCGCGAAAGGGGATTTGAGGCGTTTTAGGCCGAAATGAAGCGCCCGTCGCGAAGCTTTCTCTCAAAATCCCCGCTGTCCACCGGGTTGAGATATGTTACACTCAGGGGCAAACAATCCGGAGCCCTGTGGGGCCAACCGGCCGCAATGGACATGGTGCGGTTGCCGCTTGCCGCGCGGTCTCCTATCCTATCGGCCGCGACAAGGAGACCGGGATGAACGCTCGCGGGCAAAAGCCCGACATGAAAACCCTTCGTCCGGCGACCCAGCTCGTCCATGGGGGCACCACGCGCTCGCAGTTCGGCGAGGTTTCCGAGGCCCTGTTCCTCACCCAGGCTTATGCTTACCCGGACATGGAAACGGCCGAGGCGCGGATGAAGGGCGCCGAGCCCGGCTATGTCTATTCGCGCTATTCCAATCCGACCGTCGATATGTTCCAAAGCCGGATGGCCTTGCTCGAAGGGGCGGAGGCGGCGCGCGCGACGGCGAGCGGCATGGCCGCGGTCACGACGGCGCTGATGGCGCAGCTCCGGGCAGGGGATCATGTGGTCGCCGCGCGTGCCATGTTCGGCGCCTGTCTCTACGTGGTCGAGGATATGCTGCCGCGCTTTGGCGTTCCCTCGACCCTTGTCGACGGGGCGGACCTTTCCCAATGGCGCGCGGCGATGCGGCCCGAAACAAAGCTCCTGTTTCTCGAAACCCCGACCAATCCTTGTCTCGAAGTCTACGATATCGCGGCGATCGCCGGCGTAGCGCATGAACATGGCGCGCGCCTTGTCGTCGACAATGTCTTCGCGACGCCAATTTTGCAAAAGCCGCTCGCGCTTGGAGCCGATTGCGTCGTCTATTCGGCGACAAAACATATCGACGGGCACGGACGATGTCTTGGCGGCATTATTCTCAGCAGCCGCGAGATCATCGAAAACGAGGTTCATCCTTTTTATAAACAGACCGGTTCGTGCCTGTCGCCATTCAACGCCTGGGTTTTTTTAAAATCGCTGGAAACGCTTGCCTTGCGTGTTCGCCAACAGGCGCAGACCGCCGAACGGATCGCCAAGTTTTTGCGCGGCCACCGCCATGTCTTCAACGTCCGCTACCCTGGCCTGCCGGCCCATCCCCAGGCCGAACTCGTCAAGCGGCAGATGTCGGGCGGGGGCACCCTTGTCGCTTTCGAAGTTTTGGGCGGCAAGCCGGCGGCATTTGCTTTCGGCAACCGGCTCTCCCTCATCTCCATTGCGAATAATCTTGGCGATGCGAAAAGCCTTATCACCCATCCGGCGACGACGACGCATCAAAGGCTGACGCCCGAGGCGCGGGCCGCGTTGGGGGTGACCGATGGGCTGTTGCGCCTCTCGGCCGGGCTGGAGGACGCGGACGATCTCATCGCCGACTTGGACGCGGCGCTTGGCGTCCTCGACCGGGAGGATCTCGCCGCCGAGTGATGCGCTTTTCGGGGCGGGCCAACAGCCGGTAATGTCATTTGAATTTCTGCTTCCGACCCTATTCGGTGATACGGCGCCGAGCGTCCTACGACGGGAGTTGACCCTGAGCCGACGTCCACGAGCGGCGATGTCATCAAGTTTCCGCGATCCAGGTCGCATTCAGCGGGTTGTGATCATGGATGGCCCGCCCCTCTTGCCACGATCGTTTGGTGTCCGTCTCGAAAGTCGTTGAGTCCCGTGAATCACTTGTGATTCACGGGAGGCGGCCTGATTCGTGGAGGATCGCCGATGTGGACGAACGAGAACCGCGCGAAATATAAGCGCGGCCATCTGCGCTATCCGCGCGGCGTGACGGACGAGGAATGGGCGCTGGTGGAGCCGCTCATGAGGCGCTGACGCCCGCTTGTTTGCTCGATCGCGGGCCTCTCCTCGCGCGGCGCCCAGCAGCCGGCCGGCCGCGCTCCGTGTTCGTTTCGCTAATCCTTCTTTATGGATCCGCCCTCGGCGAAGAGGTCGAAGTGACGGGTGACGCCGGCCTGGATGAGGTTGCCGTTGAAGCGGGTGTTGGTCGATGTGGTGTAGCTGAAGAGCCCGCTTGACGACGCGGCGAGACCATAAGCCGATGCCTCGCCGAGGTCGTAACGAAGATATTCGGCCTTGACGGTCCATTTCGGCATGAACGCCCATTCCACGCCACCGCCGGCCGCCCAGCCGAACAGCGTGCCGTCATGGATTGCATTCGCCCGCGTGATGCTGGTGCCGCCGATGCGCTGCGTGGACAGCGTGGTTCTGGAGGTGATTCCACCATAGGCGAGGCCGCCGGTTCCGTATATCTGCAGAGTCGGCGTCGCGAGAT
>JBQTKC010000418.1:0-13456 GCA_052386575.1 Beijerinckiaceae bacterium | reverse complement strand
GCGCAAATGGCGCTCTACCGCGCGGTTCTCGCGCCGCTCTGGCCAGACAAAACTTTGCGGATGCTGCTGATCTGGACCGCCGGGCCGCGCGTCGTTTGGCTTCCCGCCAAGATACTCGATGCGGCTCTGGCGGCTCTCGGGGCGGACTGAGCGCCTTTGCTCAGAGGAACCGATTGACCTAATTTCCAATTTGCCGCGTGGCAAACCCTGAGGCACGGCTCCAAAATTCGGCACACCCTGTAACACGGCTCCAAATAGATACTATGACACACAAATCAATTATCAGGTGGGCTGTTAGCGAAACCCATGGAGGATTAGCGTTGTCTACAAGACCTTTTATTGATGATTTGAATTGCTTTTCTTGATCGGCGTCAATGGCATTTTTAACGTCACCTTTAATTTTTAAGCTAAGGTCCACACTTTGCTTGAGTAGTACGAAGTGGCCACTGGCGAATGCTAAGAATCCGACGGTCACCGCAATCGCCGTGGGACAATTCAGGGTGCCCGAAAATCCGTAACCCGCCGCAGCAAATGTTGCTGCAACGTAAACCGTCCAAAGACTGGTTATCGTCGTTTTCTCCTGCGAGAACAGGGGGATCGCAGTGGGTAATTTGAATTCGGACATTTTAGGGACCTCGCACGATTTTCGACTATCGCCACCCGGACCGCATAAATCGGTGGTTCATTCCATAATGCTTCATTCCATAATGCATCACGGCATTAGAGGCCATAATTTGCCGGTCACTTCAATGGTAATGCCTTCAGCCGAAGCGCTCCCCCCATTTGTAGAGCGCCTTTAATACCGGACCCAGCGCTTGGCCTTTGTCGGTCAGGAAATATTCGAACCGGGGCGGATGCTGCTCATAAAGCCGCGTCGCGATCACGCCTTGTCTTTCTAGGGTCTTGAGCCGCGCGGACAGCGTGTTCGGCGCGACGCCCGCGAGCCCCGCCTCCAAATCATGAAACCGCAAGGCGCCCTTGCGGAACAGATCCCGGAGCACGAGCAAAGCCCATTTTTCGCCCACGATGTCGAGGGCCTTCGCAACCGGGCAGTCTTGGTCATATCCGCTGGTCATGGATATCAAATAGCCGATTCGCCTACATTTCGCAATAAACTATATATTGACAAGTTGATATTATTAATATAGTGACTAGCCCAATCGACAGTGATATCTGCTCGCTAAGCCGCGGAGTGAGGAGGAAGCAGTCGCCATCCGAACCCGCGTTCGGCAATCGCCGATAAGGCCAACATCGATGCCGAGCTGGCGATCGCAAGGGGAGCGACTTGAACATCGAGGACCATCCAACCGTGAAGCACCTGCGTGCGCGAAGCGTTGATGGTGCGGGCGGAGAGTCGCACCGCAGGATTGAGGCCGATTGGCTGCGGCAATTAGCCCTGGATTGTGGCGCCGATGACGTCGGCTTGGTGGAGATCGATCGGCCGGCCCTCGATTCCCAAAGGGATGAGCTTTTACACCACTACCCTTGGACCAAGACATTATTGAGCTTTGTTGTCCGGATGAACCGGGAGCCTGTTCGCAGCCCGGCGCGTTCTGTCGCCAATCTCGAGTTTCACCACTCTGGCGAACTTGTGAACGAAGTCGGCCGTCGGGTCGTGCGGCGCCTGGAGGCGATGGGAATTCGCGCGGTCAGCCCCTCAATGGGCTTTCCGATGGAGATGTATCAATTCCCTAGCGCTATCTGGGTCGTGTCCCACAAACCGATCGCGGTGGCCGCCGGTCTCGGTCACATGGGGATTCATCGTAATGTCATACACCCAAAGTTCGGCAACTTCATCTTGTTGGGGACCGTGTTGGTAGATGCCGAGACAGCGGAGCATAACGCACCAATCGATTACAATCCTTGCTTGGAGTGCAGGCTATGCGTGGCGGCCTGTCCTGTCGGCGCCATAGCTCCGGATGGAGGATTCAATTTCGCCGCTTGCCTCACGCATAACTACCGCGAATTCATGGGAGGCTTTACCGATTGGGTTGAACAAATCGCGGACAGCAAGGATGCCTTCGATTATCGCAGCCGCGCCAGCGAGCCCGAAACCGCGTCGATGTGGCAGAGCCTGTCCCATGGGGCGAATTACAAGTCGGCTTACTGCATGGCCGTTTGCCCGGCTGGAGAAGATGTCATTGGCCCGTATCTCAGGGATCGCGCGCGGCACATTCAGGAAGTAGTTAAGCCGCTGCAAGAGAAGCCCGAGCCCGTCTATGTCATCAAGGGCTCGGACGCCGAGACGTATGCGAGAAAAAAATGGAAGAACAAGACCGTCAAGCCGGTCGGAAACGGTTTGCACCCGCGAAGAATCGAAGGGATGCTGCAATTCTTGCCCTTCGTGTTTCAGCCTAACCAATCGCGGGATCTGCACGCAACCTACCATTTCGAGTTTACCGGCGATGAACAGCGGAAGGCGACTGTCGTCATCCGGGACGCAACCATACGCGTATATGACGGTCATGTCGGCTCACCCGATCTCAGGGTCACCGCGGACAGCCAAACTTGGCTCGGCTTTTTAGCGAAGGAACACAGCTTGGTTTGGGCGTTCCTTCGCGGAAAAATCCGCGTCAGCGGATCCCCCAAGCTTCTTCTTGCCTTCGGCAGGTGCTTTCCAAGCGCCGGCGTCCGGCATCAACCGACGCCAATCCGCCCGAACCGATCGAGGCTTCGACCGGACCCCATCCCCTATCGGCGGAATGACCCGGCCACAGGCAAAATCAGATGGTCCGGCGTGCTCGAATTGGCCGAAATCATCGAGGTTACGCACAATGTCAAAACCTTCCGGCTCATCAATCCAGCAGGAGGCAAGATTCCGTTCGCATTCCTGCCGGGGCAGTTTTTGACGCTGGCCGTTGAGCCTTCAGGTATTCCGGCGAAGCGCTCATATACGATAGCGTCGTCGCCGGCTTGCCGCGACTGGATCGAGATCACCGTCAAACGCGAGGCGCAGGGGCTCGTTTCACGCTGGCTGCATGATGCGGTCAGGCCGGGCGAGGCCCTTGAGGTGCTGGCCCCGAATGGGACCTTTACTTTCAACGGCAATGAAGAAGAAAGCGTCGTGCTGATCGGCGGCGGCGTTGGAATTACGCCGCTGATGAGCGTGACGCGCTTTTTGACCGAGAGGTGCTGGCCAGGCGACATCCATTTGATTCTGGGCTTCCGCAACCCGGGCGACTACCTGTTCCGGGAGGAGATCGCGACGCTTCAATCGCGTAACAGCCGTTTGCAGGTCGCGGTTACCATGAGCGATCCAAAGGACGAGGATTGGCACGGACCTAGAGGACACATCGACCAGGCATTCCTCGCATCCGCTATTCCGAATATCGCGACTAAGCGTGTCCATCTATGCGGCCCACCGGCGATGATGGAGGCCGTAACTGGCGCATTGATCGGTTTGGGCATGCCTCCCCGACTAATCAAGAAGGAAGCGTTTGGAACGATTACCCGTGATCCGGCTTCCAAGACCAGAGCCGTTGGCCGGATTATTGGGCGGGTTATTTTTCAAATGTCGCAGGTGTCCGCCCAGATTTCCGAGGCCGAGACCATTCTCGACACAGCCGACAAGGCGAACGTTTATATCGACAACGCATGCCGATCGGGAACATGCGGGGCGTGCCGTATCAAGCTGCTTTCAGGCAAGGTGCATATGCCGGTCGAGGATTCTTTAACAGAAGAAGAGAAATCCCGCGGCTACATCCTCGCGTGCCAAGCTCAGGCCGAAAGCGATGTTGTCGTCGAGTCATAAGGAAGGCGCCATGTTGAATACCGTGACCACCGGTCTGGTCGGTCTCGTTATCGCGGGAACAGGCGTCGTGCTCATTTCCTTCATTGTGGAGGCGATGCGGCCGAGACCGGTAACTCCGATACGACTGCGCTGGGCGCCGAACATCCCGATTCAGTACGTCAGCGTCGATGGCACTCGCCTTCGTTACATTAAGGTTGGCGAAGGTCCCGCCTTGGTGCTGTTGCACACACTCAGGACGCAGCTCGATCTCTTCGAGAAGGCCGTGCCCGAGCTTTCGAAAAAATTTACCGTCTATGCACTCGATTATCCCGGCCATGGCTATTCCGAGATACCGCCCGCAAAATTTGACGCCGCATTTTTTGCCGGCGCGGTCGAAGGCTTTCTTGAGGCCTTGGACCTGCGTGACGTCACGCTAGCAGGAGTTTCGATCGGGGGCTCCATCTCGCTTATTCTCGCGGCTCGCAATAACCCCCGTGTTTCTCGTGTTGTGGCGATCAATCCATATGACTACGCGAAGGGCCGCGGTATTCTGCGCAGCTCTCTTCTCGCCCGTTTCATTATAGGATTGAGCGGTATACCGGTTCTCGGCGAGACGGTAATGCGTCTGCGTACCTTCTTCGTGATGAAGGCAGTGCTCGAAGGCGGCGTATCGAACCCACGGCATATCCCACCTGAGCTGTTGAAGGAAATGTATTTAACGGGCAACCGGAGTGGTCATTATCGCGCGTTTATCAGTCTGCTTCGAAACGCCCAGACGTGGGAAACGGCGGCGAAAGGTTATTCAAAAATAAGGATTCCGGTCCTGCTGCTTTGGGGTGATCAAGATTGGTCACGGCCTGATGAGAGGGAACGTGACCGGCAAATTGTGCCCGGCGTAAGAATGGTGAGCATCAAGGACGGGGGGCATTTCTTGCCTTTGGATAGGCCCGATGCGGTAATCGAGCACTTGCTCGCCTTTCAGGCGCCAAGTCTTCAGTGATGGAGCCGGATGTCATGCGGGTTTCTCGGTTATGTTCTTCGCCGTGCCGCTCTCGGTCCTCCTCCATCTGGCGAGACGCCCTCGTCCCGTTTTGGCCTGGAAAAAGCTCTGGCATTCGGCTATCCGCAAGGCTCGCCGGTTTCGAAATCGTTGTTTTGAGCATTGCATGACCAGCCCAATAACGGCCGCGGCCGGCTCCCCTGGTAATCCATTAGCCACACCCCAACACGCCCATTCCGGGCCGGCACCAACGGCAGGCGGCGCGGCGATTAGAACCGGAATCCTTTGGATGCTGGCCGCGACTTGCCTATTCGTCTGTCAGGATTCAACCGCGCGTATTCTGCTCGAAACCTATCCGGTGACGGAAATCGCCTTCGCGCGCTTTTTCGTCCACCTGGTTTTGGCGAGCCTTATCATTGGCTGGCGCGAGCCGCGCCTCATGATCTCGCGCCGGCCCATGTTACAAATGCTGCGGTCGTGCTTTCTCCTCGGCGGGACTGTGTTTGGAATGCTGGCGCTCAAGATCATGCCGCTGGCCGATTTTACGGCCATCGTGTGGGTGGCGCCAGTCCTTGTCGCCGCGCTTTCGGTCGTTGTTCTCCACGAAAAGGTGAGCCCCCGCCTGTGGGCAAGCGTTTTAGCCGGTTTGATAGGCGTTTGGGTGATCGTTGGCCCGGCGGGCATGGATCTCTCGCTTTCGGTGCTGTTTCCGTTGCTCGCCGCGCTCGCCGCGCTCGCCAGCGCGCTCTATCAGATAGCGACCAGGCACTTGCATCGCACGGATTTGCCGGAGACGACCTTGTTTTACACGGCGATTGCCGGAACCATGGTCTGCGGCGGTTTTCTGCCCTTTGCCGCCATCGCGCCAGGGCTTGCCGGCGCGGGCCTGATGCTTCTCTTGGGGCTCTTCGGCGTTGTCAGCCAATTCTGTTTGATCCGCGCCTTTGCCGCGGCGCCGGCCAGCATCGTCGCGCCATTCGGCTACGCCGCGCTACTTTGGGCGACTCTGTCCGGCCTGTTGATTTTCGGGGAAGTTCCCGGCCTGCGCACGTTGTTTGGAGCGGGGTTGATCGCCGGTGCTGGTTCGTTCGTATTTCTTCGTGGGCCAAAAACATGAGTTTTTTGGCGGATTTGCCGCATTCTGAACGTTACGGGCGAGAGCGGCCCGGTCGCGGAAATCTCCATGGCTTGCCCGTGACAAGCCGTCTTCTACATTCCCGTAGGTGAACCGCCGGGGTATCTTGACCCACCAAGCAAACCGCCGGATCGGCAAGAACGCGGCGCTAATGCGGCTTTGGAAATTTTGGGCTCGATGATGAAAGTGCCGCTCGCCATCGTCGCCGCGGTTGCCGAAAATGGCGTGATTGGCGACGGACGCGGCCTTCCCTGGCATTTACCTAGCGATCTCAAACACTTTCGGGAGGTCACCATGGGCAAGCCCCTGCTCATGGGACGCAAGACCTTTGAATCGATAGGCCGTGCCCTGCCCGGGCGCGAAACAATTGTCATCACCCGCGACCGCGCCTTCGACCCGTCGCAGGGCGGCGGACAAATCAAGCCCGTCCATGTCGCCCATGAGCTCGACGCGGCGCTCGCGCTCGCGCAGGTGCGGGCGGATGCGATGGGTGCGGAAGAGGTTATTTTGGCCGGCGGCGGGACTCTTTACGAAAGTTTGATTGGCCGCGCCGAGCGCATGCATCTAACGTTCGTCGACATCGCGCCAAGGGGAGCCGTGAGATTTCCCGCGGTCGACTGGTCCAATTGGCTGGAAGTAAACCGGGTTCGGCCACGGCCGGCGGCCAAGGACGAGGCGACATTCGCTTTTGTCGATTTTGACCGGCGCCGATGCTTATCATTGTAGTGGATCATTGTGGTGGCCACGCGGCTCTCCTATAAGGACCAGGAAAGGTCCGATCCGGGCCGTGGCGGTTATCGCTCGCTTTCGCGGGCGTCACCTTGCAAGAGAGAATTACATGCCGTGGAGCAGTGAAGGCGGAAATGGCGGTTCTTGGAAGCCCGGCGGCGCCGGACCTTGGGGGCAAAAGCCGGGCGCGTCGCCGCCTGAATTCGAGGAATTCCTCAAGCGCGCGCAGGAGAAGCTCAAACAATGGATGCCGGGTCCTTCTGGAATGGGAGGTCGCGGCCTGCTGGCCCTGGCTCTCGCCGCCACCATCATCTGGCTTTTGTCCGGCTTTTACACGCTCGGCCCGAACGAGGTCGGGCTGAACAAGATTTTTGGCAGCTACAGGGGCAAGACCGGTCCGGGGTTAAACTACAATTTGCCGTTCCCCATCGGCGGCGTCGAGAAGCTCCCTGTCACTAATCGCAACACGACCAATGTTGGATTCGCCCTCCAGCAAGACCTGCCCGAAGAAAGCCTGATGCTCACCGGCGACGAAAATATCGCCGACGTCAAATTTGTCGTGATCTGGCAGATCGACCCGGTGCACCCCGAGAATTATGCATTTAATATTTCGAACCAGCGCGAAACGGTGAAGGCGGTGGCCGAGAGCGCCATGCGCGAAGTCATCGGCCGAGGCCAGATCCAGCGAATCTTGACCGCCGATCGCCCAAAGATCGAGTCGGACGTGCAGGAACTCATGCAAAGCGTTTTGAGCGGGTACAAAGCCGGCATCCTGGTTTTGCAAGTGCAATTGCAATCCGTCGACCCGCCCGAGCAGGTTATCGCCGCCTTCAAGGACGTGACCGCGGCGCAGCAGGACCAGAACCGTATGCGCAACGAGGCCGAGGCCTATGCCAATCGGGTCGTTCCCGAGGCCAACGGCAAGGCCGCGGCCATTGTCCAAGAGGCGGAAGGCTACAAGCTCCAAACCGTCGCCCAGGCGACCGGACAAGTTTCCCGCTTCAACCAAATCTACGCGCAATATAAGAAAGCGCCCGAGGTGACGCGCGAACGACTCTATCTCGAGACCATGGAACGCGTCCTGGGCACAATGGACAAGGTCATCATCGATCAGAATAGCGGCCAAGGCCAAGGAGTGGTTCCCTATTTGCCGCTTGGGCAGCTGACGCCGCAGGCAGGCGAGGGAGGCCGCAAATGAAGAGCGTGGCCACATTCGGCGGGATCGCCGTCATCATCCTTTTCGCGATCGTCGCGCTGGCATCGATGTTTACGGTGGACCAGACGGAGCAGGCGATCGTCTTGCGTTTCGGCGAACCTGTCGCCGGGCGCGGTCTCATCACCACGCCGGGGCTCCATTTCAAATACCCCTTCATCGAGAATGTCGTTTTTCTCGACAATCGCATCCTAGTTGTCGAGGCCCCCAAACAGGAAGTGCTCGCCTCCGACAATAACCGGCTCGACGTCGATTCCTTCCTGCGCTACCGGATCGTCGATCCGTTGAAATTCTATCAGACGCTCCACTCGCCGGAGTTGGCGAACGGTCAGCTGGGCTTCATCCTAAACTCGGCGGTGCGCCGGGTGCTGAGCGAGGCGAACATGACCGAAATCGTGCGGGAGAAACGCGGCGATCTCATGGCCACGATCCGCGAGCAGGTGAACCAGCAGGGCGGCAACTTCGGCATCGACGCCGTCGACGTGAGAATCCGCCGTGCCGATCTGCCAAGGCAGATTTCGGAAAAGGTGTTTAGCCGGATGCAGAGCGAGCGAGCGCGCGAGGCGGCGGGTTATCGCGCCCTAGGTTCCCAGCAGGCGCAAACCATCAGGGCCAAGGCCGACCGCGATGTGGTGGTGCTGCTCGGCAATGCGCAGCAACAAGCCGACCAGACCCGCGGCGAAGGCGACGCGGAAAGAAACCGCATTTTCGCCGACGCCTACGGCAAGGACCCCGATTTTTTTGCCTTCTATCGTTCGATGCAAGCCTATGAGACCGGACTGAAAGGTAGCGACACGCGTATGGTTATCAGCCCGAAATCGGATTTCTTCCGTTTTTTCGGCACGCCCGCTGGACAGCAGGGCGCGCCCGCCACCGGCCGCTGATAACATTTGAACCCGGCACGCTCGGGCTTGGACGAGAAAACCCGCGGCGTCCGCGGTCCGGCATTTGTTCGGCGCGCTGGAGAGAACAACAGATGGCGGAGGGTGGGAAAACCGCGCGGTCCTTCGCTTGGGACGATCCTTTCGACCTCGACGGCCAACTTAGCGAAGACGAACAGCTTGTGCGCGCCTCGGCCCGCGCGTTCGCGCAAGGATATCTCGCGCCCCGCGTGCGCAAGGATTATCTTGAAGAGCGTTTCGATCGCGAGATCATGACGCAGATGGGCGGCGTTGGACTGCTCGGTCCGGCGATTCCGCAACAGTATGGCGGCGCCGGGCACGGCCATGTCGCTTGCGGGCTTGCCGCCCGCGAGGTCGAGCGCGCCGACAGCGGCTATCGCTCGATGATGAGCGTGCAGTCTTCGCTCGTGATGCAGGCAATCTTTGCCTTTGGCAGCGAGACTCAGCGCCGCAAATATTTGCCAAAACTCGCCTCGGGAGAATGGATCGGCTGCTTTGGCCTCACCGAACCGGATGCCGGATCCGACCCGCAAGCGATGCGCTCCAAGGCCGGCAAGACCGCGGACGGCTACCGGCTCACCGGCGCCAAAACCTGGATCACCAATAGTCCGGTCGCCGACATTTTTGTGGTCTGGGCAAAATCGGGCGCGCACCAAAACGCGATCCGCGGATTTTTGCTTGAACGCGGAATGCCGGGCCTCGCGACGCCAACCATTTCGCAAAAGCTTTCGCTTCGGGCCGCGCCAACCGGCGAGATCGTCATGGACGCCGTTGCAGTTCCGGCGGCCAACCTTTTGCCGGACGCTGCAGGCCTCAAGGGCCCTTTTGCCTGCCTCAATCATGCGCGCCATGGCATTTGCTGGGGCGCGATGGGGGCGGCCGAGGCCTGTTTCGAAGCGGCGCGAACCTATACGCTCGAACGAAACCAGTTCGGCCGGCCGCTTGCCGCCAATCAGCTGATCCAAAAAAAACTCGCCGACATGCAAACCGAAATCGCGCTCGGGCTTCAGGCGGCGTTACGCATCGGCCGGCTGTTGGATGAAGGCAAGCTCGCACCGGAAGCGATCTCGCTCGTCAAGCGCAACAACGCGGGCAAGGCGCTCGAGATTGCCCGTCTGGCGCGCGATATGCTGGGTGCCAACGGGATCTCGGCCGCGTTCCCCGTCATGCGCCACCTTGCCAATCTTGAGGCGGTGAATACTTACGAGGGCACAAACGATATTCACGCGCTCATTCTTGGGCGCGCGATCACCGGCATACAAGCGTTTTTTTAGCAACGCCGCGGCCTACGGCCTGCGATAAGGCCCCAGACGATGATCGATCTTTATTATTGGACCACCCCCAATGGACACAAAATCACGCTCTTCCTGGAAGAGGCGGGACTCCCCTACACGATCCATCCGGTCAATCTGAGCCGGGGGGACCAATTCAAGCCGGATTTTTTGAAGATTTCGCCCAATAACCGCATTCCGGCTATCGTTGACGGCGATCCGGGCGACGGTGGCGCGCCGGTGTCCGTTTTCGAGTCAGGCGCGATCCTCATCTATCTCGCCGAGAAATCCGGAAAATTTCTCCCGCCTGATTTGCGCGGCCGAATGGAAGCGCTTGAATGGCTCTTCTGGCAGGTGGGCGGCCTTGGCCCAATGGCCGGCCAAAACCATCATTTTAGGCAATACGCGCGCGAAAAGCTTGGCTATGCGATCAGGCGCTACGAGAACGAAACCAACCGCCTCTATGGCGTCCTCAATAAGCGCTTGGCGGACCGCGCCTTCGTGGCGGGGGACTATTCGATCGCCGACATGGCGGCCTATCCGTGGATTGTCCCGCACAAAAACCAAGGCCAGACGCTCGACGATTTTTTGCACCTGAAGCGTTGGTTCGAGGCGGTAGCCGCGCGGCCCGCGACGCGGCGCGCGTACGCGAGGGCAATGGAGATCAATACCGCGCCGATCGTCAGCGACGAGGAGGCGCGCAAAATCCTGTTCGGCCAAACCGCGGCGAATGTGGGTTGAGGATTCTCCGCCACGCCTGCGGCTAGCCTTTTGGATTGCTTTATTTCCTGAAATTGCCGCCTATATCAACCTCGTAAGGCTCGCCTTGGCAAACGCGCGCGGCGCGGCGAGAGCCCCCAAGCTCCCCGCTTGCAGCCGCGCGGGCCGCATTGGAGACGGGACGGAATGTCGGGACATAGTCAATTCAAGAACATCATGCGCAAGAAGGGTAAGCAGGATGCGATCCGCGCAAAATCGTTTTCCAAGCTCGCCCGCGAAATTACCGTTGCCGCGAAAATGGGATTGCCCGATCCTTCCATGAACGCGCGCCTGCGCGCCGCCGTCTTGGCCGCCCGCGCGGAAAACATGCCGAAGGACAATATCGAGCGCGCCATCAAGAAGGCCTCCGCCGCCGGCGCCGAGACGTACGACGAAGTTCGCTACGAAGGCTATGCGCCGGGCGGCGTCGCGATCATCGTCGAGGCGCTGACCGGCAATCGCAACCGGACGGCGGGCGAGGTGCGCTCTTTTTTCACCAAGTCCGGCGGCGCGCTCGCCGAGACCGGCGCGGTGTCCTTCCTGTTCGATCATGTCGGCGTCGTCGAGTTTCCGGCGAAGGCCGCGTCCGTGGACGCCATGATGGAGGCGGCGATCGAGCTCGGCGCCGAAGATGTTCAGTCAAACGAGGATGCCCACGAGGTCATCACCGCGCTCGAAAGTCTGCGCGAGATCGCGCAAGAGCTCGAGGCGAAATTCGGCGAGCCGCGCAGGGCGAGCCTGATCTGGAAGCCGCAAACCACGATCAGCGTTGACGACGATGCCGGCGAAAAGGTCCTGCGCCTCGTCGGCATGCTCGAGGACAATGACGACGTGCAAAACGTCTATGCCAACTTTGAAATTTCCGACGCGCTCGTGGCGAAGTTCGCCGGTTCATAGTGGAGCGCGGGCCGGCCGGGTAGCCGCGGCATCTCCATCACGCCGTCACTTTTTCCGGGATCGTGTCCTTCGGAAGGCCGCTTTTCGCTGGCCCTTTTTCCGGCGCGGCCTCGACGGACTCACTGGCCGCGCGAACAATCGCGGCGCCGATCTCATTGATTTTCTGCCGCAATATTGCATTTTCCTCCCGCTGGCCGTGGTCCGCGCCGGCGTCTTGCGGAGGCGGCGTGGCCCGCAAATTGGCGAGCTCGCGCGCAAGTCCGTCGCATGTCCTGCGGGCCATGTCGAGGGCATCCTGCGATGCCCCGTGGGCACTCCGCAGCCGCTCGATTTTTTCGAGATAGCCCGCCTCGACGGCGCGTGCCGTTTCGACTTGCAGCATGCGGTGCCGGATCAATTCTTTTTCCCGTTTGCCGGCAGCTTCGAGCGCCTCTTCGCGATTAGCAACCCTAGCCGCCGCGGATTTGAGGGTGACCTCGTCGGCTTGGTGCTGAAGCCGCAAGGTCGAAAGTTCCCCTTCAAGATGCTCGATCGTGCTGGTTTGCGCCGCAAGCGCCTGATTCTGCCGCGCCAAATTGGCCTCATGTGCCGCCAAAGCGTCCCGCTGCTTGGCGGCGAGCGCCAGCGCCTCTCCGAGACCAGCCGCGAACTCGTTGATTCGATCGTCCTTGCGTGCAAGGAGACCGCTTCCGTCGTAATATTCCTTTGCGGTCGCGGCGAGTTCCGCCGACGTTTCCACCAAGGCGCGTTGAAGTGCGCCAAGCTCGACGCCGCGTTCGCCAACTTGCTGGGAAAGAGCGTGTAACCTTGCGTTCTGATCCGCGATGATCGCCGCCCGGCGGCCGAGCTCGGCCATATCGGCCGCATGAACGAGGTTGAGGGATTCTACCTTTTGCTCGAGCCGCCTGCTTTCGACCGCGAATTCGGCCCGCATCAGATCGCGCCCGGCGAGGATTTCCTCGGGCGAAAGCGGAAGCTGCATTTCGAGCCGCCGCGTGGACAGCCTAATTGCGCGCGCCCAAAACGCCGGGGCGACCGCGAGAGCAATAAGGCCCGCGACCAAAAACCCAAGCGCGAAAAACATGACCTGCTCAATCACACCGCACCCTATTCAATTTGGCGGCTCGCCGGCTGATAAGCGACCCGGGCTCGAACCAAGCAATATTCGAAAGCAAGAGCGTGTTTCCCACCCGGTTCTACACGTAAATTGCCGCGATTAGAACACGCCATGTTTGCACGGTTTTGCGGCGAAACCGGGATTGAACCGCAAAGCGGTTTACGCCCCGCCAGAAGCGCGTGCGTATAGCATGGATCTGGGTTTGGCGCCCATGCCGCTCAATCAGCTACTTTAAAGTGGGACGTGGCGGTTCGTGGATGGCTTGAGCGCTGGAACTCTGGCGCGGATTTATGAAGCCTGGTCTTTGGCGGCACCCGCCAAGCCTCGCCGGAGCGAATTTTTCCGGATTAGAATTGTTGAGACTCGTACCGTCAAGGCCGGTGCAACTTCGTACCGGCCCCGATTGCCTGCCTTTGGCGCATTACGTCAGAACGGGTTCCAGGTCGAAGTTTCCGTGAACTTCAGATAGCTGACGTTGAGCCCCAGACGCGCGCCGATTCCAGACCGGATCGGCACCACAAAAACGTCGTCGTTGACGAGCGCCGTCATGCCAAAGCCGCCGACGAGATAAGCCGAGCCATCGACGCCGCCGAAACGGCGAAAGATCGCAGCCGTAGAGGGTAGATTGTAAACAAGCATCATAGTGCGATCGCCGTCGGCTCCAGCATCAAAGCCAAGCGAAGGGCCTTGCCAAAAAACCTTT
>JBQTKC010000417.1:0-11002 GCA_052386575.1 Beijerinckiaceae bacterium | reverse complement strand
CCTTCATATCGCCGGCTCACATCAAAAAAACCAAGCTGCCCCATCGCGAAAACCCCGCTCTTACCGCCCGCAAACCTTGCATCCGATTCGCGCGGCACCAGGAAGCACAATTTTTCGAGGTGCCCTAGATAAACTTTCATTTTCTCCCCTATTTTGCCGCTTCATCGTCGAAGCCGGCCGAGTATCTAGATCATTACATTTCTCCTTTGGAGAGTGACTGTGCGCCCTAGTTGCAGGGGCGGCGCCCAAGATATATAATATTCGCTATTACATTTCAAGAGGCGTTTTTTGTTTTCGTCTCGCGCGAGCGCCTTGATCCGGGCAAGGCCCTGGGCCACTAGCTTCGCGTTATTCGCGCGCGGCCGACAACTTTCAACGCTTTTTTTTGCTTCAATGCAATAAAGTGCATGCATTGCTACTTGCGGAAACCAATCGTTGCGCTTAACAAGGAAGGAAGTTCTTGAAAGTCGATTCGCGAAAATCGCTTAAAAGAGCTTTGTCTGGCCGCCATGGGTATATGATAGGTCATCGCTATTTAACCCATATACTACTGGCGACGCCAATTCCTCGGGGATATCGAGCGCCATGATTGAAACCTCAAGTTCTAACAGTTACATCGAGCTAGCCGCGGACATCGTTTCGGCCTACGTCAGCAACAATTCCGTGCCGGCGAGCGATCTACCGTCCTTGATCAGCGACGTGCATTCGGCATTGCTGCGTGTCACCTCGGGCACGATAGCCGCGGCGGCCGAAACGCCCAAGCCCGCGGTGCCGGCCAAGAAATCAATCACGCGAGAATATCTCGTGTGCCTGGAAGATGGGCGGAAATTCAAGTCGTTGAAACGGCATTTGCGGACTCAATACAATTTGTCTCCGGACGAATACCGCGAGAAATGGGGGCTCGCCCCCGATTATCCTATGGTCGCACCGGATTACGCCAAGGCGCGGTCGAATCTCGCCAAACAAATGGGCCTTGGCCAACAACGCCGGCGTAAACGGTAGGCGGGCACTCTAGCTTCGCCCCTCCATGAGAGGGAGGCCGGCGTCTCGCTCCCCGATCATGACAAGATTGATGATGGCGTGGCTGCGCAGGGGTGAACCGCGATCTCCGCCGGCCATACTTCCGCAATTGCTTGGGATGAGATGGCGCCGCCGCCACGCCACGCTTGGCGGACCCGGTGTCGAGCTCTTCTCATGGCGACTTTCTAAATCTCCAATTCCTCTAAATCTCCAATTCCTTTGTAAAGCGCGCGCATTCGGGGCATAACCAAATGTCAACCCCTCATGGCAACTGGCATGAGACGGCGGCGGCGCGCGCGTCGTTCTTGATCCGCTCGACCATCGAACGCAAGCCATTGGAACGCTGCGGCGTCAAATGCGCCGAAAGGCCGAGACTCTCGAACAGGCCGCGGGCATCGATGGCAAGAATTTGCGTTGCGGTCTGGCCGGAATAAAGCGCGAGAAGAAGAGCGACCAGTCCGCGTACAATATGAGCATCGCTGTCTCCTTTCAAGTGGAGAACAGGACTCCCCGAATGATCCGTCGAAACCCGCGTCACAAGCCACACCTGGCTCGCGCATCCGCGCACTTTATTTCCGTCGTTGTGAGCGGCATCGTCCAACGGTTCGAGACCGCGGCCGAGCTCGATCAAATAGCGATACCGGTCTTCCCACTCGTCAAGGTAATTGAAATTCTCGACAATCTCGTCGAGCCTCGTGGCAGTCCGCACGTCCGGCATGGATAGTCGCACTTTCTTCTGGCGCGATGCGTATAGGCCCGCGAATTTCAAGCGCCCATGACAAGCACTGGCTGTCCGTCTCGCGGTTTCCTTTACTATATCTAATTTGTCGCGGCCGAGGCATCAACAGCCGGAGATTTTGGCGGGGCATTGCCGCTGCCGCCGGCGCGCTGTCCCGCAACCATGCGGTTGAGATGGATCGCCACTTCGAGGCAAGCCGCGGGCGCACGCAAACAAGCCTCTCCGCCCCCTGCCTGGGCGATGCCGATCAACTGTCCGAGGATGTCTTGCGCCCCGCGCGCTGGCTTGGCTTTGGCCATAACCAAATCATCGGAACCGCCTGGCCAAGGGATCGACGCAAATACGAGCGAGAGCCAGAATATGGAGCGAAGCAAAAACAGTATCGGACTCTCCTTTTTGCGAGCCCAACCGGACCCAGGTTAAGCGCTGCTTAACCCTGGTCAGGATTCGGACGGTAATCCAGTTGGCAACGGCTTTCTTACCATAGGTCAATTTTCCGGCCATTAACGCCGCTCAAGGCTGTCTTCCTAAAACTTAAGGGGAATTGGTTAAGAAGCGTCTGGCACGCTCGCCGCCGAATCCAAGGATTAGCGGGCGCGGCCCGATCGGATGGAAACCGGCGATCGAAAAAGGCTCGCTTAATCTTACTGAGTTGTAGAGGGTCCTTTTCGAAAGAATCCGTCAGTTTTCGCCGACCTGTTGGAAACGGCGCGAAGTGGAGCTGTGTTTTGGAATTCTTGCCAAGGCCTCAAGGCTGGATTGCTAAGTTAGTCCATCCCGCGACGGTGGCTCCTGTCGAGAGGATGCACCGGGGGAGTATTGTCGTGAGCCGGGTATTCAATTCGCTCGCGGCCGCCGTGGCGGCATTCGTTTGCGCTGCCAGGAACGTTGCAAGCGGTGTTTGCCGCCCTTGGACCCTGCGCCGCAGGGCAAGGCAAGTTTTGGCCGGTCCCTACGATGGTTTGGCCGAGACCATGGGGTGCCTCGTCCTTTGCTGCGACCGGGCTGGCTCGGTGTCATCGGTCAGTCCGAATTGCGAGGCCTTGTTTGGCTTGCCGCCATGCGCGTTGATGGGACGCGGCTTTTTCGAACGTGTTCAGGTCGCGGATAGACCCACGTTTCTAAAGGCCATCGCGGACACTCGCCCCGGCTCCGCCACGATCGAGGCGGCCTTGCGTTGGCGCGGGACCGCGCGGGTCCACCCCGGCGGCAACGCCGAGCCGGTTTTCCTTTGGCTCGACATGCGGGCGCGCCGCGGCGGGGAATACCTTTCGGCCGAAGCGGGCGGAAAGGGCGACGATGTCGTCGCGATCCTTCGCGACGTCACCGAGGCCAAGCTACGCAATGCGGCGCTCGAAGACGCCCTCGCCGCCACCGAGGAAGCGAACCTCGCCAAGGATTATTTTCTCGCCCAAGCAGGCCACGAGCTCCGCACGCCGCTCAATGCGATCGCCGGTTTTTCCGAGCTGCTCGGCGACCCCAGACTGGCCCCGCCCGATCCCGAAAAACAGCGAGAATACGCGCGGATCATTCATCGGTCGGGGCGGCATCTACTTGCCGTCATCAATGCGATCTTGGACCTGTCGAAAATCCAATCCGGCACCTTGGCGATTGAGATCGAGCCTTTTGCCGTGGCGCCGGTGATCGACCTTTGTTGCGACATGGTGAAGCTTCATGCCACGAGCAATGGGGTTGAGCTTCTGCGCGCCTATCCGGCAAATCTCGACGAAATCACCGGCGACAGACGCGTGTGCACACAGATTCTCATCAACCTGCTTTCCAATGCAGTCAAGTTCACGCCCGAACATGGAAGCGTGACAATTAGCGCCAGACCCGAAGCTAACTCGATTGTGATCCATGTGGCCGATACCGGCATCGGAATCGCCGCTCCCGACCTTGCCCGGCTCGGAGATCCGTTCTTTCAGGCCGAAGCATTGCCGGACCGGCAAGATAAAGGAACCGGTCTTGGCCTCTCGATCGTGCGCGGCCTCGTCGGCCTGCAAGGGGGCGCCATCATGGTGGCGAGCGAGCGCGGCAAAGGGACAAGCGTCCATGTCCGTCTGCCGCTCGATTGCCGCGGCCTGGCAGCCAAGCCGGGAGTTGGGACCAAGATAGAGACGGCTGCGCATTTGCCTCGCTCTGACCAGCATGACCTTTTCAAGCAAATGACGGTGAAGAAAATTGCGTGAAGCTTTGGCTACGGCCGAACATGATTTTGTTTTGACCGAGCCGGCGTCGAAACTGCGGCGTTTGCGGCGAAAGCTTAGTACCCTAAGAAGGCGCGGTTCACGCCAGATAAGTCGGCGGGGCTGGCGCTATTTGTGCGTTTTCGCCACCGGATTTTTCGTTGCGACGGTCACCGCAATCCTCCTCAATGCGCTCGTTTGGCAAAGGACTCGTCATCCCGCGCCCCTTTTCGCGCGCGCCGCCCCTGCCGCCGCCGCGCACGGGCCGGCAATCGCCAAGTCGATCGCGGTACCCCCGCCGCAGCCTCGGCCCGCTGCCCCCGCTGTTCAAGCGCACGAAAAGCCGGTCGAAAAGCCGCAGCTGGGAATGCTTGCGGGCTCTCATCCACGACCCGCAAGCGCCAATTCTCCGCCGCCACGCGACGAAATTTTAGAATTGCTGAAGATGCCTCCAGCGGCACAAGCGAGGCCCAAAACGGCGGCCGAAAAGCCGTCCGCGCGCGAGAAATCGGTGCTAGCGGCGCAGCGCGCGCTCGTCAAACTGGGCTTTGTTCTAAATCCCGACGGCCTAGCAGGGGCCGCGACCCGGCGCGCCATCATACGCTACGAGCGCGACCACGGACTTGCCGTAAATGGCGAGGTCACGCCCGCGCTCATCCGGCGGTTGAGCGCCGAAACCGGCATCATGATCGATTAGAAAGTGATCGATCGTGAAGCGGCCGTCTGACGCGGGTGGCGCCGCGCCAACAGATCCAATGAGGGCTTGCGGCGGACATAGTAGCGCGTCTGCCGCTCTTACGACCTTGGAGGATATTGACGATGACCCAGGCTCCTGGCGCACTTCTCACGCCTACCGTGCTTGATTGCGAACGGACGCTCATTCTAGCAATCGAGCTGAGCAACACGAGTTGGATGCTGGCTGCCCGGATACCTGGCCTGTCAGGTATCAAAGCCAAACGTTCCATCGAGCCGGCGCCCGAAGTGCCGATGGCGGCTATCGAAGGCTATCGCGCCCGAGCCGAGAAGGCTGGCCGGAATGTCGAGCGGGTGGAGGCGGTCTACGAGACAGGGTGGTCAGGGTTTTGGCTGGTCCGTTGGTTGGCAAAGCATGGCGTCGAGACGCATGTCATAGAGCCCTCCAGCGTTCCGGTTGATCGCCGGTCGCGTCGAGCGAAGTCCGGCAGGATTGACGCCGAACTCTTGCTTCGCACGTATTGGCATGGTTGCGCGGCGAACACGGATCCGTGGGCGTCGCCGTTGTCCGGCCTGGTGCCTTCGCATCGTCTCAAAGAGTGGTGCCGCCCTCCTGGAGCTCCCCCGTCCCGAACGTGGGACCATGGCCGGGACTCAGTCCCGCCGGAGGTCAGGTGTCCAGGGAAGACCCGTGTTGATGGGAGCTCCACCTTGGCCGATCAATTCAACCGCGCCGCAGCGCCGAAGCCCGAGGAGCGTCGAAATGAAGTAGCTTGACGCAAGCGCCGGGCACAGGAGAAAAGATGGACGATTCAAAACCAGACAACTGGCGCCGCTGGCGGCGGAAAGCCGCGCTGCGGCTGACCGTGCTTACAGTTACGCTTGAGTCAGCGTTGGTGGCCGCGGCCGCGCCAAAAGCGGACTCCCCCCAGAGCGACTGGCCTTGCCAGCAAATTTTGGTTTCGCAGCTGTCCCTGGCCGCGGTGTGGTCCGGCCCCTCGATCGAGGGCCTGGCCTGGCGCAACGATCAAGCGGTCGCCGCTATCGTGGCAAGGCTTGCGGCGCGGCGCACCCTTCTCGAAGTGGCCGAACGCGTGATCGCGGACTTTGCCCAATCGCAGGGAGCCGGCAAGACCAAAAAACTCGTCGCCGTTTTTGCCGGCCTATTTGAAACTCTTAGCGACGAGCGCACGCAAGTGATCGCAGGGCTTCTTCGCTTTGGCGCAAAACAGAAAGAACTTGCCGCAAAAATACGCGCCGAGAAGGCCTTGCCGCAAAATGGGCCGGGCAAGGAGCCGCCGCGGGCGAGCAGGGACGCGGAGGCCGCCGCCCGGGACTTGGAATGGGACCTTCGCGTTTTCGATGAACGGCGGCAATCGCTTACCTATGTGTGCGAGACGCCGGCGCTCATCGAACAACGGCTTTTCGCGCTCGCCAGGGTCATTCAACGCAGCCTCGAATGACCGGGCATCCATGCACCTGGTCTTGGTAATGTTTGAAGTAGTGATTTTCCGTGCGCGCCATGATACCAGCCTCACATGAGAAAAGCGAAAGCTTGAGCCGCCGCTCAAGCTCGACATGAACTTTGACGTGGCCCTGAGTCGATTTGCCGCAACCGAGCCGGAGCAGGTTCGCGATAAAAAACCGCCGGAGGACGGGAGCCCCCGACGGCAGAAGTGCATTAAACGCAAAGTGATACGATGTCCGTGTAATCACTTCACGTGACGAATGCCCCTTCTCCCGCTTGCGGGAGAAGGTGTCGGCGCGAAGCGACGACGGATGAGGGCGTGGCAAGTCCCCTCACCCGGCCCCGCTTCGCGGGACCACCCTCTCCCGCACGCGGGAGAGGGAAGTCGGAACCCGAGTCGAGCCCGGAAACCGTATGACTTCCCCGGACCGCAGTCGCAAGCCCGATAAAGCCTAACGCTGGGCGGGGATTAGCCGCAACAGCGCATATAGCCGCGAACGAAGTGGAGAGTTCCTTTGCAGGACACGCGCCAATGTTCACGGACCCAGTGGCAAGCCTTGGCTGCCATTGGTGGCCTCCTTCAGTTTGGAGGCACGCTTGAGCCGATCGGCGGGATGCTATATATTAGAACCCGGAACTCGGGGTGCATCCCGCTTCCGATCCGCCCGGTAGTGCTATCTGATGCCGGTACGGATCCTTGAAAATCGGCCCGTTGGAGCGTGAACTCCAGCGGGCCGTAATCATTTCAAGACGACAATTCTTTGGTATCAGGAATCCTCGGCCGATCAAGCCCGAGTTGGCATGATCCGGTTTGTATGCTAATTTCCTTGTGCGCAACTCAGGGAGAATCGCCGTGACCCACGCTATTGAAAATGCAATAAAACGGCTTGCAGAGCTTCGGCAACAAGTCGCAGACATAGAACGATTTATCGAAATGTACGAGGTCTTTGATGCTAGAACGGGCGATGATCAACCTGATTTGCCGCGAGCGTCTTCGAATGGCGCACCGCGAGGAAACATTTCCACAAGGAATCCTTATGATGATGTGGATAACTATGGGGAAAACTATGCAAGGAAGCGGCCCAGAAGGGGCGCGACACCTGCAGAAATAGTCAAGATTACGGAAAGAGTGATTCGCGAGGGGGGCCGGCCACTGACACGCGGCGAAATTGTTGAAGCTTTGGAGCGTCGCGATGTAGATATCCCGGCCAAGGACAAGCCAAGGTATATCGGGACGATTGTCTGGCGCAACAAAGGCGTTTTCAAAAATATCGAAGGGCTTGGATATTGGCTCTCTAGCGAGCCACTGCCAACGGCTATGGGGCTTCCGCTTGACGGCGAGCCGACAGCCACCAACGCAGACGAGATTGATCGTGGCGATGGCGGGCACTTGGCTTGACACATATGTGCCTCTAGCGACTATCCGGTTCGACAGGCAGGCCGACCGCGACCTTCTCATTCAGCCAAATCATGGGAGAGCACCGTACTTTTGGAGCGCGGCCTGCCTGTTCCGGGTCAAGCACGTATATAGGCCCCAAAATTATTTCGGTCGCCGGGTATTGCAGGATGGTAGACCTGCATCACGCACTATGCACTACGCGCGCCGCTTGCGCTAGCGCGGCGATATCCTGGCCGGATTCCCTCACGCCGGCGGCCTTTTTCACGCTTTCCTGGCCTTTTTCGTTTTTTGCGCCGCGACGTTAACGGCGGATTTTCGTGGCGCCGCCGCTGCCTTTGCTTTTGTCTTGGACGAGGGAGACTTCGATCCTCTTGTCTTTGGCGCGGCCTGTCCGGTTTTCTTTGGCCGCGATCGCGTGCCTGCCTCTTGCTTATCGCCGATCAAGCGGATCGCCTCTTCAAGCGTGATCGTCTCGGGCGACATGCCGCCCTTCAATGTCGCATTGGTGTTGCCGCGATTGACATAGGGGCCGTACCGTCCCGCCCGCACGGTTACCGGTCCGCCCGCGGGATGCTCGCCAAGCAAGCGGCCTTGGATGGCGGCACTGCCTGCGTTGCCCGCCCCTTTCGCGGCGACAAGCGCAACAGCGTCCTCGAGCGTCAATTTGGTGGCGTCCGCATCACGCGGCAAGGTCGCGTTGATCTTGCCGTGATTGACATAGGGGCCGTACCGCCCGGCCTTGACCACGACTTCGCCCCCCTCGGGGTGCTGCCCGAGTACCCGCGCGGGCGCGCTCGCGGCGTCGCCGAAACGCCGCCCCGTCAAGCCGCTTTCCTTGGCGACAATGAGATCGATCGCGCGATTGTCGCCGATGCTCAAAATGTCGTCGTCCTTGCCGATGCTTGCGTAGGTCTTGCCATGCTGAACATAAGGACCAAAGCGCCCGATCCCGGCCAGGATTGGCGCCTTGGTCTCTGGGTGTCTGGCGATCTCGCGCGGCAGCGAAAGCAGGCCGAGGGCCTGTTCCAGGGTGAGTTCGCTCGAAACAATGTTTTTGGGCAGCGAGACCCGCTTTGGCTTTTCGCTCTCGCCTTGCTGCACATAGGCGCCAAACCGGCCATCGCGCAGGGAAATCTCATCCCCCGTCGCCGGGTCCTGGCCCAAAATCTTGACCCCCGCCCGCTCGCCATTGGCGGCGCTCTCCGCGCTTGTGTTCGCCAAGGTGCGGGTGAATTTGCATTCGGGATAATTCGAGCAGCCAATGAAGGCGCCGAATTTGCCGAGTTTGAGAGACAACTGGCCAGCGGCACATGACGGACACGCGCGCGGGTTTGAGCCGTCTTCCTTGGCGGGGAAAATATGCGGGCCTAATAGCTCGTTCAGGCTGTCCAGCACTTCCGCCGTGCGGAGATCCTTAATGCCGCCGAGCGCGCCGGAAAAATCCGCCCAAAAATCGCGCAGCACCTGCTTCCAGTCGAGCTCATGGTTGGAGACGAGGTCGAGTTTCTCCTCAAGCGCGGCGGTGAAATCATAGCCGACGTAGCGGGTGAAAAAGCTCTCTAAAAATGCGGTCACGAGGCGGCCCTTGTCTTCGGGGATGAGCCGCTTCTTGTCGAGGCGAACGTAGTCGCGCTCGCGCAGCACCGCGAGGGTCGAGGCATAGGTCGAGGGCCGGCCGATGCCAAGTTCCTCCATGCGTTTGATGAGCGTCGCCTCGGTGAAACGCGGCGGCGGCTCGGTGAAATGCTGGTCCGCCGCGATTTTGTCCTTGGCGAGCGCCTCGCCTGCTGCCATAGCGGGCAGACGGCCGCCGTCTTCGTCCTGTTCGTCGTCGCGGCCTTCCTGATAAAGTTTCAAAAAGCCGTCGAAGCGGACGACTTGGCCGGTCGCGCGGAGATCGATCGTTCGCGCGCCGGCATGTGCCGCGATATCGGCCGTGGTACGTTCGAGCTCGGCCGATTCCATTTGGCTCGCGATCGTGCGACTCCAGATGAGTTCGTAGAGCCGCCTTTGATCCGGTTCGAGGCCGCGTGCGACAAGTTTTGGCAAGCGGGCGGGATCGGTCGGACGGATCGCTTCATGCGCTTCCTGCGCATTCTTGGCTTTCACCGTGTATTTGCGCGCCACCTTTGGCACATAGTCCGCGCCGAACTCCTTGCCGATGACAGTTCGGGCACTCGCGATCGCCTCCGGCGCGAGATCGACGCCGTCGGTGCGCATATAGGTGATGAGGCCCACCGTCTCGCCGCCGATTTCGGCGCCTTCGTAAAGCCGCTGGGCGAGCTGCATGGTCCGCGCTGGCGCAAAGCCGAGCTTGCGGGAGGCTTCCTGCTGGAGGGTCGAAGTCGTGAACGGCGCCGGCGGATGCCGCTTGGCGGGCTTCGCCTCGATCCCGGCCACCGAGAATTTGGCGGCATCGAGGGCAGCCTTTAGGGCTGCCGCTTCCGCTTCCGAACCAATGTCGAGGCGATTGATCTTCTGGCCATCCGCGCCCACGAGCCGGGCAACGAAAGGCGCTCCAGCTGCCGTCTTCAAATGCGCCATGATCGACCAATATTCGCGCGATACGAATTTTTCGATTTCGAGTTCACGGTCGCAGACCAGCCGCAGGGCGACGGATTGCACCCTCCCCGCCGAGCGGGCGCCAGGCAATTTGCGCCACAGAACCGGCGAGAGATTGAACCCGACGAGATAATCGAGCGCGCGGCGGGCGAGATAGGAATCGACGAGCGCGGCGTCGATCTCGCGCGGACGAGCGATGGCATCCAAGATCGCGGCTTTGGTGACCGCGTTGAACACGACCCGCTGCACGGGTTTCGTCCCAAGAACTTTTTTCGCCTTCAACACTTCGAGGACGTGCCAGGAAATCGCCTCGCCTTCGCGGTCGGGGTCGGTGGCGAGAATGACCCGGCTCGCGCCCTTTACCGCCTTGGCTATATCCGCCAACCGTTTGGCCGACTTGGAATCGACATCCCAAAGCATGGCGAAATCGCCGTCCGGATCGACCGAACCGTCCCTTGCGGGCAAATCGCGAACGTGGCCGTAGGAGGCATAAACCTCGTAGCCTTTCCCGAGATATTTGGTGATTGTCTTGGCCTTCGCCGGCGACTCGACAATGACGACGTTCATGCGATGATCCCTCGTCTTGCCAATGGGTCTTGGCCCGGCGCGTGCGTAAGCCCGCACATACCTTAAAAAATCGATTAGCGGTGTTCACTCCGCCAAGCTAAGAGCCAGAGCTTGGCCGATATTGACGTGCGACAGGATGGGGGAGCGCGGGTCCATAGTCAAATCGGGGAGGAATAGTTCGAACAGGCGCCGGCGCATTTGTAACAAATCTGATGCCTAAGTTCAAGCTGCTTTCCGGGCCTGTTACCGCAACATGAGAATGTATGAGAATGTCTCCTTTGTGCAACATGAGAATGTTCCCTTTTTGGATGGCTCTGAGGGGGGACGGGCTTGGGGGACGATGTCTTGGGGATGAGCCGGAGCGAGCG
>JBQTKC010000416.1:0-3004 GCA_052386575.1 Beijerinckiaceae bacterium | reverse complement strand
GAGCTGACCGCCGGAAATTATACCTCTAGCATTCGGGAGAGTATCCATGCCGTCGAATCTGTTGCCCGGACTCTCGCGCCTTCAGGCAAGCTCAGTGAAGCCTTGGCCAAATTAGAAAAGTCGGCGGTAATCCATGGTGGCCTTAAGAAAGGGTTTTCATCTATCTATGGCTATACGAGCGATGAACAGGGCATACGTCATCCCCTTTTGGATGACTCTCAGGCCAAGGTTGATGAAGCAGACGCGCTGTTTATGATCGGGGCATGTGCAGCCTTTGTCTCGTATATGATTCATAAAGTGCGGCTGGCCGGTCTCTTGACACAGAAAAACTGATAGGACGGGCCGCCGCATCGCTGCGGCAGCTGCCGCTATGCTTTGTGCAAAATTCAAGAATTTTCAAAGGCTTTTCATACCGGCTATTAATGCGGAAGAAGCAGCGGTGCATAATTGCCCTCGGCTGCCTGTGGGAGGAAAGCCATGTCTGGCAAAATCTATCCCGTCGCTCCCGGCTGGCGGCGGCGCGCCTATATCGACAATGCGACATACCTGGAACTCTATGCCCGCTCGATAGAAGAGCCAGAGTCCTTCTGGGCCGAACAGGCGCGGCGCATCGATTGGATGAAACCCTTCACCCGCGTGAAAAATACCTCCTTCGGGCCGGACTCCGTCTCGATCAAATGGTTCGAGGACGGCACCGCCAATGCCGCGCAAAATTGCATCGACCGGCATCTGCCTCGGCTCGCCAACCGCACCGCGATCATTTGGGAAGGCGACAATCCGAAGGATTCAAAACAAATCACCTACCAGGACCTGCATGACGAGGTCTGCCGTCTCGCCAATGTCCTCAAAAGCCATGGCGTCAAGAAGGGCGACACGGTCACCATCTATCTGCCGATGATCCCCGAGGCGGCCTATGCGATGCTCGCGTGCGCGCGGATCGGGGCGGTCCATTCGGTGGTGTTTGGCGGTTTCTCCGCCGAATCGCTCGCCGGACGGATCGCGGATTGCCGCTCGAAACTCCTCATCACCGCCGACGAGGGGCGGCGAGGCGGCCGCGATACGCCGTTGAAGGCGCATGCCGACGAGGCCGCCGCGAGAGCGGGCGGACTCGTCGAGACCATGCTCGTCGTCAGGCGCACCGGCGGCCCTGTTGCTTGGGTTGATGGCCGCGACGTCTGGCACCACGAGGCCGCCGCGCAAGCGGCGAGCGAATGCCCTTGCGCCGAGATGAACGCGGAAGACCCTCTCTTCATCCTCTATACGTCGGGCTCGACCGGCGCGCCGAAGGGCGTGGTGCATACAACGGCGGGCTACCTCGTGTACGCCGCGACGACGCACAGTCATGTTTTCGATTATCGCGAAGGCGAAATTTTTTGGTGCACCGCCGATGTCGGCTGGGTAACCGGGCATAGCTATATCGTCTACGGCCCCTTCGCAAATGGCGCGACGACCTTGATGTTCGAGGGCATCCCGACCTATCCAAGCGTGTCGCGCTTTTGGGAGGTTGTCGACAAGCATCGGGTCAATATTTTTTATACCGCGCCGACCGCGATCCGCGCCCTGATGCGCGCCGGCGACGCGCCGGTTAAGGCAACGAGCCGCGCCTCGCTGCGGCTTTTAGGCACGGTCGGCGAGCCGATCAATCCGGAAGCTTGGGAATGGTATTACAATGCCGTGGGCGACGCGCGCTGCCCGATCGTCGACACCTGGTGGCAGACCGAGACCGGCGGCATACTCATTTCGCCGCTGCCCGGCGCGACGGACCTAAAACCCGGCTCGGCGGCGCGGCCGTTTTTCGGCATCCGGCCGGAGGTGGTCGATGCCGCGGGAAACGTCCTCGAAGGCGCCTGCACGGGCAATCTTGTCTTGGCCGATTCGTGGCCAGGCCAAATGCGCACGATTCATGGCGACCACGCGCGCTTTGTGCGGACTTATTTTTCCGCCTATCCCGGCAAATATTTCACCGGCGACGGCTGCCGCCGCGATGCGGACGGCTATTATTGGATCACCGGCCGGGTCGACGATGTCATCAACGTCTCCGGTCACCGGCTCGGCACGGCGGAGGTGGAAAGTTCCCTCGCCGCGCATGAAAAGGTTGCCGAAGCCGCCGTCGTAGGCTATCCGCACGCCATCAAGGGCCAGGGCATCTATGCCTATGTCACCCTAATGACCGGGATCGATCAGAGCGAGGAACTCCGCGCCGATCTTATCGCCTGGGTGCGCAAGGATATCGGCGCAATCGCGAGCCCCGACATAGTTCATTTCGCTCAAGGATTGCCAAAAACCCGTTCCGGCAAGATCATGCGGCGAATCTTACGCAAAATCGCCGAAAAGGAATTTCGCGACCTCGGCGATATCTCGACGCTCGCCGATCCAGCGGTTGTCGAGGAATTGATCCGCAACCGGATCGGTTGAGCCCCGCTTAGAGAGTCTCGGCGGAAAGCTGTCTGGAAACCACATCTTAACCACCACCAAAAATTGCCGCGCAGGCGAACGCAGCCTTTTACCTTTTTGAACCAAAGCCCGGCTTAGCTGAGCTCACACGGGTTCATTTTGGGTTCGGCCGGCACGTCGATGAATAAGCAGCGCGTTAGCCTTGGCGGCATTGACGGGAAGATTCGGGTTGGCGCCGCCGTTTTCGCGGCCTTGGCGGCTTGGGCAGCCGCGGGAGAGGCCCGCGCGCGCGAATTTGTCGCGTTTCCGCCGACCTATCCGGCAGGCACCATCATTATTAAGCAGAGCGAACGGCGGCTCTATTTTACGACCGGATCCGGGACCGCGGTGCGTTATCCGATCGCGATTGGCCGGGCCGGCAGGGCTTGGCGGGGCGAAACCTACGTGGACGGCAAGTTCGTTTCGCCCGCGTGGTCGGCGCCCGCCGTCGTGCTGCGCGACCACCCGGCGCTTTCGCGGGGTATCCCCGGCGGCGGGCCGCCCCCCCCCCCGGGGGGGGCGGCGCGCCCCCCCAAAAGTTTCGAACACGCGCAGCCCCGCCCCAGCCCCC
>JBQTKC010000415.1:0-14200 GCA_052386575.1 Beijerinckiaceae bacterium | reverse complement strand
GCGGAGCGAACCGCCGCCGGCTTGATGCGCGCGCTCGACGCCTGCGCCGGCATCTTCAAGCCCGCCGAATGCCAAAACTACTTCAAAGCCCGCGGATATGATACAGCTTGACCGGAGTCCGCTCTAGCTGGGAAAGCTTCGATGCACATACAACGCACCATTGTTTGGTTGGCGGCCGCGGCAACGCTCCTATCATGTCTGGGCCGAGCGCCGGCTGACGCTCAAGACGCTGCCGTGGCGCGCACATCCATCAAGGAGCATCGTTTCGCGCCCGCCGAAATTAAAGTGCCGGCCAACACGCCGATCACGCTCGTCATCCGCAACCTCGATCCGACTCCGGAAGAATTTGAAAGCAAGACGCTTCGGGTCGAAAAAATCGTGGCGGGCAAGTCCGAGATCACGATCCACCTTCGGCCGCTCGCGCCTGGCCGTTACCGCTTCTATGGCGAATTTAACGAGGCGACCGCCGAAGGCGCGATCGTCGCGGAATAGGCGATAGCGCTGCGCTTGCCGAGTTGAGCCAATTGGAAGCGGCCGAGCTCTTGGGCGGAGCCGGCCGAAGGTGTCCCCACACGTCGCGCTTCACTACCCAGCGGCAGGAGGCCAATCAAGTCAAAATCCTCTTAGGTGTTTATTAGGGCGATAAACGGCAAGCGAGGGGAACGCCGATCGCGCGCCTCCCAGCGGCTCAATCCGCCGTGGAGTTTCAGCATCGCCAGACCCTGCCGCTGCTCCGTCAGGCGCAAGATCCCCTCCAAAAGGACCATCATGAATAAGACAGGTCAGTGCTACCTGCACCGGACAAATCGTGTGCTACCAACAGCACTCGCCTTGACACTTGTCCCCACCCTTGCGATATCGCGGGCGCTTCGGCTGTTTGCGTCACCACCGGAGCGGAGTAGCTCAGGGGTAGAGCAAAGGTCTCATAATCCTTGTGTCGGGGGTTCGAGTCCCCCCTCCGCTACCATCGCTCAGTGCCGGTCATTGGCGGGCGTGGCGGGCGCGGAATGCGCGTAATGTCGGCTAGACACCAGAATCCTACGCCGTATCAGCGTTCTACGCCACGCTCGCCAGCCTCAAAACACTCGCTTAATGAGTAATTGCGGCTAGCCCCGGGAAGCCCTCGCCTTTTGCGTGCAAGACACTATTTTGATGGTCAGAAGCTGCGGGGTGTCCGGCGTCAGGGCGCCTTTGAGACAAACGGGGCGGCCGCGCACAAATTGCCGGCCACGGCCCGATCAACAGGAGGTTCCGACATGTGCAAGAAGCCAACGCACTCCGGGCCGCAGGACGATACCGAGAAGAACGTCCTGCTCAGGTCACTCCGGAAGCATGGACAGGTCGTTGAAAGCGAGGATCCGGACGTCCCGCTGGGGCCTGGACAAACGCATGTGCTCGTCAAGAAGCGCGGTGAGTCGGGCGGCAAGCTGATCGAAAAGCGGAAATCCTTCATTAAGCGCTGATCCGGCTCTCGATCGAAGCATCGCTTCAGGGGCCGGCCGGCTCGCGCGGTGGCACCGGCTCAACAGTCAAGCCAACCATGCCCGGCGGATCGCTGTCGGGCGCGCCGCGCGCGATCCAGTCACGCACATATGCCAAGCGTTCGGGAGCGATCCGCGGTCTTTCCTCCGGCATGCCGCCTGCTTCCGCCTGACCAAGTGCAATCCGGTTCAGCAGGTTCGAGCCATCCGGATCGCCGGGCACCACGCGCCCGCTGTCGATCATCTCCGCTTGGGTAGAGTTGCGCCAGAACGGGCCGTGTGGAGAGGGGAACTTCGATCCCCGCACGGACTCGTCGAGAATCCGGGTGACCTTGGCAAAGTCCGTTGCGTGGGTGCCCGACGGAAGCGCGTCGCTGCTGGCAAGCGCGGCCGCGATACGCGCCGCCGCGCGATCTGCCTCCGCCACCGCTACAAGAAAGCCGGTGCCGGTCTCCCCATCCACCACCATCTCTCGGGATATGAACTCGGCTGCCATCTCGAACACATCGGCATGCATGGCCCAGCGGTCGGCATCGACATGCGGCATCCGCATCGAATAGGGCAGCTCGAACGGCGGCCCAGCGCGCGAGGCCGGGGCCGCCCCGGCGGGCAACTCGACGAGCTTTTCGGCGATGGCCTTGAGGCGGCGCATCTCAGCGAAGGTCCATAGCTGAAGCAGCCCCTTCGGCGTTCGATCGCCCATTTGCGCGCCCGACGTCTCATAGCTCACGTCGTCGCTTAGCAGCGAATGATGCAGGCAATCGAGCAGCAGCCGATAGCGCAGATTGAAGAGGTGGGCCCAGCGCAACGCGCGCGCATGCGTGATTTGCCCTCCCGGAGCGGGCGGCGGCATGGTGGCCGGGTTCGTCGCAACGGGTAGCGCGATGGGCCGGCCGAGCGCCGTCTCGACCTGCTCCAGCTTCTCAAATTCACTCAGGAAACGCTCGAAGTGCGACTCGCTGCCATCGGCCACCGCCGCGTCGAATGCCTCCCCTTGATCACCGATCGCCGCGATCGCAGCCACCGCCGCCTCGCGCAAATCGCTCACGCTGGCCGCCGAGAGCTGCTCCACCAGCACCATCTTGCCGGCCGTGCCGGCCGGTGCCTCATAACCCCAGTCGCGCCACGTCGCCTGCAGGCCGCTCCGGCCCGGCCGGAAATCCGTATCATCGAGCTCGGACTTAATCAGCTCATGCAGGCGCGCAAACACGGCGCCGACGTGAAACAGTGGGATTCCGCCGTTGCTGCGCACGGCTCTCGGAGCGATGTCATCGACAAGCCTTTGCTTTACGGCGGCGTCCTTCGCCGGGTCGGGCCGCAGGACTAATTCGGAGACCGGCCGGTTCGGACTCTCGGCGACGACGTACTTAGCGAGCGAGTCCAGCGTCGCCGGCTCCAGGCGATAACCAAACGGCTGGATGGCGAACTCGAAGGACGAAAACTGCCGGCCGAAGTGCAGCGCGCCACCAACCGCGTGCAGCAGGTTCTGAACGGATATGAAGTGTCCCATTTCCTCGCGGGCTATCTGCAGCAGCGTGTTCCTGATTTCGGTAGCAAGCCGCCTGACGTCATTTTCGGCGGGAAGTGAAACCGGGTCGATCGAATAGGCCGCGAACAGGTACTGGACCATCAGCGCGTGCTCGATCTCGGCGGCCGCCGACAGCCAGAAGATCGTCTCGTCGCGCGGCCGCATCCGCGGCCCGAGCAGGAGTGGCGCGCCGCCGCCAGGGTCCGGTGCCACCACGCCCGCGGCGACCGCCGCATGCGCGCCGGGCGACCGTGCCGAAGCCGGACCGAAGGGGACGCGGCCGAAAGCGGCCAGGTTCACGTTCCTCACTGTCATTTGGCGCTCTTCTATGTGGCCAATCACCCCGGCCGAGCCGAAAGCGGCTTTTCCGGTCTGCCCTAGCGATCCGACCGATAGGCAATATGACTGGTGGATTTGCCGTCGATGCTGACGCGGATGATGTAGGCGCCGGCGCGCTGCTGCTCGCCCTCGATATCGCGGAAGTCCCATGTCAGGCGTCTGGTGCCTGGCTTCGGCGCGATCTCGTCAGCGAGCACTTGCACATGACGACCGAACCGGTCCCAGATGTTGACCTTCAGCCGTCGCGCGCCGTTCGGGACATCGACGTCGATCGACACTGCGCGGCTATCCAACATGCGCCTTTCCGCGGCCGCCGCCGCCACCGCGCCTGCAACCATTCCAGCCGGGGCCGGCTCGTCGGTGAACTTGTAAACGGTGTCGCCGCTCGCGTAGCCGACCATGATCGGATTGCCGATGAAGCGGAAGCGGTTGAGGCGAAATCCGATCTGATTGGCGTCGTCCCAGATCGTTCCGCCGTTGGTCGTGGCGCTCGTAAATCCGCCGACGAAGTCGATGTCGCCCCAGCCGCCGACCCAGCCACGATTGCGGTCGATGAAACCGACGCCTTCCAGATTGCTGTTGCGTTGCCGATCATTGATACGAAGGCGCTCCCAGTTGAGGCCGCCGTCGTCGCTGCGCAGGATCGCCCCATCGAGCAGATTCTCGAGCGAAACGAACATGGTTTGAGCGTCGACGGCCTGAATTTTCCAGCCCCATTCTCCACGAGGCATCATCCGCCTGATCGGTACAAGCCGGTCGGTCCAGGTGACGCCGCCATCGACGGTGTGCAGCACAACGGGCTCGACATCATCCCGCTTGCGCCGAGCGATCGGTACGCCGACGTCGTCGCGGCCGCCGACCACCCACCCCTCCATCGCATTCTTGAAATGGATGTCGACCAGGATCGCCGCATGTGCTGACATATTGATCGCGGTCCAGGTGGCGCCGCCATCCGTGGTCTTGATGATAGCGGCCGGCCGGTCAGGAAAGTTCGTTCCCGACCCGTAGACGGTGTTCGCATCGACCACGCTCAGGCCGCAGATCGCAGGCGGCGAGCCCGGCGGCAGATTGATGAGCCGCCAGCTTGCGCCGCCGTCGGTGGTGTGCAGCAGCCGATGCGTCGTGGTCAGTGTGCCGACCCATCCGACGTTCGCATTGGCGAATCCGACGGATCGCAGGTACACGTCCTCGAACTCGGCCTGCGTTACCCAGGTGTTGCCGCCATCGCTGGTCTTGATGATGTTGCCGGCGCTGTTGACTGCCCATCCGGTCGAAGCATCGATGAAGAAGACATCGTCCGTTCTGTATCCGGGTTCCGTCGACCCCGGTGCCTTGGTCCGACGCCAGGAAAATCCTTCTAACGTCATGCTGCGCTCCTCCAGGTGGCGATTCGCCCCTCCGCATTTCACCGCAACCGCGGCCCATGGTCATCCGCCAATTGCCCGAGAGGGCGATCACGTCTGGCTGGATTGCCAGCTCGATTTGACTTGCTGTCGCGTCCTGCCGAACGCGCCCAGCCGCCTCCGGCCAATCGTCAGCGCGGAGGAATGGCAACCACACGCAAAGCCGATGCGCACGAGCACCACTTCGTTGCCCTGGCGTTGCAGGATGTGCGTTGCACGGCCCTGTTCCGACAGGTACCCGGCACCCCCCTTCTTGCGGCCCTCGCGTGCCTTCTTGGCCACCTTCTTCTTGGCGGTCTTGCGGGCCGCCTTCGCTGCGGGCTTTGCTTTCCCCGGCGGCGTGAGATCCACCTGGCCGCGCCGGATGAGGGTCGCCACGTAGCTGCGCACCTCGTTGGATATAACAGCTGCAGGATCAACCGCGCCGAGAACAGCCGGCACCCCGCCGCTGGACCCGACCAGCACGGAATACGGATTGTAGCTCTTCACGTTGGTCAAGCCTCCAGAAATCCCGGTCAAATCGACGACGCGAGAAGTAGTCTTTTGAGCGGTGTCAGGGCCGGCCACGGTGAAGGCCGAACGAGTGAGCTTCTCGTTCGGAGCGACTTCGAGCACGTCGTTCAGGACGCGCTTGGCTGGCGCGCTGAGCGACGCGACGTTTGCGCCCTTGCCCGCAACCTTGCTCTTCTTCGCAGACGCCGGCGTCAGGGCCACGCGCGGCGCCAGGAAGTTCGTCACGCTCAGCGGGATGCCATGGCGCTCGAAGGCGGTGCGGATGTGAGTCTCGTTCGCGCCGCCGAGCAGATTCCTGTCGGCGAGCACCATCGTGCGTCCAACGGTCTCGAGGAAACGCGGGCGAATCGGCGCTTCGGCCGCCGCCTGCGCTAGGAGGCGCGTGGCAACCTGGCAAGCCTGCAGAAGACCCGCCTCTCCGCCCGGCCCCGCCTGAAAAACTTCGCGGATGAGCTGGTAATAGCATCCACTCGTGAGCTGACCGAAACTGTGAATCTCGCTGATGAGGACGCCTGGATTGCCGTCGTCGGGCAGACTCTGCGGCAGCGCCCACTCGAACGTGTTCATGGCGCGTCGAGGCTGCGCCGCGTTGTGGGTCGGGCTGACCGCCGTGCCAATGGCGAGCGACAGCTCCTCCGCCGTGCCTTCGACAAAATTCTGCGTGTTGAGCTGCGGGGTGGCAGCGAGCAGAGCTGTTCGGATGTCCCTGTCGGCGAGCGCGGTCATGACGGCGATGCAATCGCCAAATCCTTCGTGGAATGCCGCAATCTCGAACATGTCTACGTCCCAGAGATCGGGACGTAGTGCGTCCAATATGGCATGGCCGACCTCATGGGCCACCACATCGGCGCTGGCCCCTGAGAACACCATCCTGCCGCCGGCGAGCGGAAAGGAAAAGAACGACACGCTACTGCGGTTATAGAAGGCGTTGAGGTCTACCCCCTCGTTTGGAATAAGATCGAGCTTAAGCTTGGTAGGCCTGCCGGTCCAGCCCCTCAGAGGGCCAGCGAAATTCTCAAACGTCGCGAGTGTGCGGAGCGCAGCTTCTCGCGCCTGCCAGGCTACGAACTCGTTGGACCCCAAATTGTAGACCTGCTCGGGTGGCAGGCTCGTGACGTTGAACGTCATCTGGCCAGCGGGCCTGTTCGGCGAGGCGGCTATCGGCTGGGCCGGAAAGGCGGCAACGGCCGGGTCATTGGCGATGTAATTGATAGTCATGTCGTGTCCTCCAAATTGACGAATAATTGTCAGGCCGGTACATCCTCCTTGGCGGCCAAGTTGATCAAAACACTAGTGTAAATGAGTCAAAGTCCGGTTTCGCTCCCGGCTGCAGGATCGAATCCTCCGAATGCCGGATCAGATTCCAGAAGGTCTCAGCTACGATCAGGCTGCCGACCGTCGCGGCGTGCCGCCCCGTAGCACCTGCAGGATCACCGGCCTCCGCCATGTGCACGTAAAGTGACGCAGATATAAGTTGCAGCGTGACACCCCGCCAAATGCATCGCATCCCCTGCCTCCAACATTACTAGTACTCCGCCTGCTGTAGGCTAAAACAAAGCTCCATTCCTATTCCATCACGCTCGCGAAACGCATCCATTTTGCAATGGAGTCGATCGGGCTGTTGTCGGCCATCCGCAGGGGGCTCTGGCTGGGAGAGAAATTGCGCGACAGCGCGGAATCGGGATCAGCAAGCAAAACGCCAACGAAGGTCGACGCGACAAGGAAGCTGCCAACTTCTCCCAATCGGTTGCCGCCAGCTTTTTCTGCTTCCGCCAAAATGTAGAACCAAAGCGGTGTCCGCTCGGACATTTTTGACTGCGAGGTCTTGAGAAAATCCTGCAGCGTTTTATTTTTTGAACTGAAAATTGTTGATACGTCGGTGATGGGGGGGGAGGCGACCGCGCCATTCTGTTTTAAATGTCTGTGGAGCGCTTGTCCGGTGGGAAGCCTGAGATTGTAGCCGCGGCGAAGGTTGCGGCGCGCAAGGTTCTTGAATAGTTTCCGCAGTTCCTCGTCGGCCTCATCATTCCCTTCTTTCACCATTTCTCCCAGAGGCGGCGCAAGCGCCGTATCGATTTTGCGGGCAACCCGCGCCGGTTGGCCGTCTGTGGCGTCGTGAGGAGCGACACCGACGAACCGTGTCCAGTCGATAACCCAATTCTTTGGAAGTTTCTTGTTTGCATCCAATCGACCGCCCCCACCCGTAAACTCAAACAATAGTTCGAGAGACGCGTTCGGACGAAATCCATCCCCTGGACGGCCAAAATTCTTATTGTAATCATAAAGCGCGCGAACCATGGAATGCCCGAACCGGTAGCCGGCAACTGAAAATTCGAGCGGTAGCGCGTTACCAAGCCTGGAGCTTTGTCTTCGTGCATCGAACTCCGCCCTGAACTTGAAGAAGTGCGAAGCACGGTCCTGAACAACCTTTTCCACGACGGCGGGATCGCAAACCGCCTTCAGATAACCTTCAACAATCAGCCACTGGTAGTGCAAGCGCGTAAGCGTCTGGGCTGAGCTAAAATCCGCTATCCAGCCAGTATTGCGACCGGCCAAAAAATCGATGGCCTTGTTATGGAATCTAAGGAAACTCAGGTGAAATTGCGCGACGACAAGGTTCTCGTCGTTACGCATGTCGCCGATAAGCGCCCGCTGAGGAAGGCCCGCAGAAAATTTTGTAAATTCCGATGCCGGCATTGATGCTTGCGCGACTCGCAATGCAGCATTCCGAACCGAAGCCTGCGCCTGAACGTAGCGCGGCAAATCGCGATTCACATCCAATCCATCCGGAAGCGGGCCTGGTTCAATCGCTGTTCCGACCCGCATCTTGTTCACGAGCGTGGGGTGGCGCATACCTGAAATAACTGTGACAACGTCCGCCGTGATGGCTGTTCCGATTGGTGATCCGCCATACACGCTGTCGAGATCAAACCGTGGTGATCGCGCGTTTCTCAAGTTGGCTTCGACCTTCGAAAACGCAGCGGGCGGGTGAGGCTCCTTGACGCTGGTGATTTCAGACTCGCGATCGGTGCGAGCAGTTAGCTCATGATCGAGGAATTGTCCCCAATAGGTCAATACGGGTGGCATTGTGGAATCGGAAACAGGATTTTCTTGCTCGCCGTCAATCATGACGTCGCCCAGCTTATCAAGTTCATCAACCGTCACGGGAGATTCAGGCAGATAATTTTCAGGAGCATCCAACGGCGGAACCCAATACCCGAAATCCGCTTGCTCATCGACCGTAATGTCCGCACCAGCGGGCGGGCTGGCCCGCATTACTAGAGAACTTGGGCCATTCTCTTTTTCTCGTCCACCATGGGATTGAAATAGAATCGTCATCGTAAATCTCTCCTAGCTTCAAGTGAGAACGATCCGCGGCCAGAAATTTTCATCCGGCGGCGATGTCGCGCCTTTCACAAATCGGCGCCATTGGCAAAATACCTCCCACCGAGATTCGACCTCGACCCGCTTCACCAAATGCCGGGACCAAGAACCTTATTCGGACAGTCAAAAAAACGAACCATCACTCAACGCGCCCATTGAAAAGCTAAACCTCATTGTAAGCACTATTCATCAGGTAGCGCAAATCGAAATCTGCTTGGTTCAGACGCCGCAGACAAAAATTGCTTCGCGCTTCAAATACGCTACCTCACGGCGCCGAGAGCCATTTCGATATCCGTCAAGAGCATCCAACACCTCTCTTAAGTAATTGAATCTAAACCGCCCTCCACCTTCGACGAAGACGTTAACGATCAATTCCCTTAATTCCCCCCGCAACGGTGCCTCCAATATGAACTCTCGTTGCGGGGGGTGAGATTTTCTCGCGTATTCGGCGAGCCGCACAGATTTCACGCCCGATTGCATTTTAATCCAGGCCCCAATCTCTTCGAGCGAGAGCGCCGCGCCAACCGCAAAATTCCCCAAATGATTTGAATTCTTTTGCCATTGGATATCCCCACTGAAATTGAGCAAGATTACAATTCAAACCGGCCATGCGTATGGCTTGCGACAAGACTTCGTCCGCGGAGGGTGAAGCGTAACGCTTCTGGACGAATGAGCGGAGCAACCAAATCGATCGCCCGACGCATCATTTCGATTTCGCCGCGCCAGATCGAAGCATGCCGGCAGCGCGCATAATGGTCGATCGTCTGCTTGACATGCTGAACGAACAGGAGTGCCTGACGCGCCACGAAATGATCGAGAACGCGCCGCGTCAATCCCGCGCCAATACAAGCCTGGGCCAAAATCGCGCTCCGAACGGCGTTACCCACGCCATCGCCGCGCAACGGATCCATCGCGACTGCGGCGTCCCCGATCCGCACGCCTGCATCGCCAATCGGATAGGTAAAGCTCGGCTGGCAGCTCACAGCGCCGTCAACAACGGCGTCGGCGCCAAATATCCGCCGCGTCGCGTGACAGAGATCCTCCGCTTCGTCGCGGCAAATCCTCTCACCGGGACGAACGAGCATCACGGCCGCGTCGCCATGCGGCGACGGCGATGCGAACAGCCAGCCGATGGAAGTGCTCGCGATCGAAGAGCCGGGCTTCATCCATCCGTCCGACGACGGCATGCCGCGCGCCGGCGGCCACAGTTTCTGCCTCGGAATCGCCGCGGCCGCGCGCGATCACCACGAAATCAGCGCCTTTGGCTGATTGCGACGGCGCCGCTTTCACGTCGCTCGGCAGCGCTTCGAACAAGGCGGCGGCAAGAACCTTCGGATCGAAGACCGTCGTCGAGGAGGCGAGCGCTTCAAATGTCTCGGTCTCCCAAGCGACGCATCGCCGCGCCAAGCGCCGGCCAAATCCGAGCGTCGATTCCGGTAGACGCCAAATCTCCTGGAGCAGCCGCAGGCTGTCCTGAGGGACAGCGACAGCCATTGAGCGTGACGCCGCGCGCTTTTCGGTAAGCAACGAGACGCGCATGCCCCGCTCGAAAAGCAGCGATGCGGCGGTCAGCGCCGCGACGCCACATCCATCGACGGCGACCTGCTTCATGTTCTTTCCGCTTCCGCCGCGGCGATGAATTCGCGTGTCATCGTTTCGGAGCGCTGGCGCATCCGCTCGGCAAGCGCAACGAGCGCCGGATCAGCGGTCGTGCCGAGACTTGCGAGTTTTGGCCCGAGAGGATCGGCCACCGACTCCGCCACCGCTTTCAACGACGCCGCGCGAGCCGCGCGCGTCATCGCTCTTGGCGCTATCATCGCGGCGGTGAGGGCTGCCTCATATTCCGACATATCAAACATCGGCGTATGCCCGCGTTCGGAGAGCAGCCGGGCGCTGTCATCCATGTTGAACATCGCCTTGCGCGCCGATTCCATCAACGTTCCGCGATTTCGATCGCCCATTTTGAAAACGAATTCCAGCGACTTCAATACGACGACATAGGCTGCGTCGACGGTTTCCTGCAGCAGACGATCGGTGCCGCTGGCCGGCGCCAAGACGGGATCGTGATAGAGGAGATAACTTGCAGGATCGAGCCCTGCAAGCCCCGCCTTGACGGCAGCAAACCGAAGATAATGGTCTTGGCCTTCGTCGATGATGACTTTCACCAGCTGACGGAATCGCTCTTTCTCATCGTCGTTGAATTCGTTGCTCGCCTCGATGTTCTTGAGGATATTCACATACATGCCGTCGATCGTGTTGTCGCCGCCGCCGGCGTTTGGACTGGCTTTTTCGACGGCGATGAACCAGTCGAGCTGCACAGGCTCGAGCGCCTTCAGGCTGAATGGGCGATTGAAAGCCTGTCCGGTCTCATCGAAATCCTCGCCAATAATCGTCGCGCGCGTCAGAACCGGCGCGCCGCCCATTTCGACGAGGATTTCATTCACGGAGCGAAGATGACGCATCTCGTCGAGCGCGACGACAAAGATTTGCTGCGCGGCCGCGCTTGCGGGATCGGCGCCTGACACCAGTCCGGAATGGTCCGGACGACCCTTGGCGCGAAGCGAATAATGCGCGTAAAGATATTCGACGGTCAGAGCGTGCTCCACCGGCGCAAGGCGGCGCATCCGGTCGATGATCTCCGCCCGGCTCAGCGGCCGACGCGGCGCCGTCACGGGCGATGGACTCCAAGCGTCGGTTTCCCGGCCGTCAATAACGAAAGGCAGTTCCGTCCAGCGCTGTATCATCGCCGCATGGCGCATGGTGAGCGCGCGATTGTCCCATCTGCCTCTGTATTTAATCACCCAGTCATCGGGGCGCGCCGCCGCGTCGGAGGCGGGACTGCGATCCTTACGCTGGAAATTCAGAATTTGAGATGGCAGATGCTCGTTGGATACGAGATCGGGTTTATTTGACGCCCAATAAAAGCAGCCGCAATCGGCGAAATCATATTGCCACGGCGCGCACATGCTTCTCGAGTGATCGACCCGGCGAAATATGCGCCGGGTCGATCACGCCTTCCGATGTCAGGAAGCGCGCCCGCTCTCCAACGCCGACGATCCATTTAAACTGGCCCTGTTCATTCGTCGTCGCCTCTGGCGGCGCGCCGGTTTCGGCATTGAATGAGACCCATGAATCCAGTTGACCACGGACGTCTTCGCTCTGCTGCGCAAGATCGAAAAGCGCGCGACTGCCCAGAATGATCGAAAGCGGTCCGGGTTCGACGTCGCGCGCAAGACGCCAGGCGTCGAGGCCAGCGGGCGGCAACACAAATCGCGTGAGAAATCGTGGCGGTCCGGGACGGCGGGCCGAAAAGCGTCCCGCGAATGCGATCAGGAACACGCCCGATTTGAGATCGTCGTCGGTGAAAAACCCCGCCGCGCCCTGCGGATCACGCAGCCGCACCGCGACGCCGCCGTCGTGGTGCCACTCGAACAACACGCCGGGGAAAAACGCCTTGTCGAAATTGCGCTGGTCAAATTCCAGGCCCGGAAAGCAGTTTTCGACGGCGTCTTCGGGGCGCGTCGTCACCGGGTTTCCCAGAACGACGCGATCGGCGCGCGCCGTCAGATTGCGCGCAAACAGCTTCATCGATTGGAGGTCGGCCGACGTCATCGCAACTCTCCCTCCGCAAAATTTGCTTCGTTCGAAAATCCCACATCGAAATAGGTCTCCGGCGCCTCGAAATAACCCGGAGCGGATTGGGACAGCTCCGCATAGGCGCCGATACAGTAGCTCAGCCAACTTCGAATGTAGTCGCAGCCGACGCGCCCGCGTCGTATCACTTCATGATGACAGGCGCCGCCGCAGAGATACCGCGCCCAGCAGGAACGGCAGGGTTCCTGCCTATCGACATGGCGGTCGGCAAGATGCCGCTCCCGGCTGAGTTGATCGAGCCCGGCCGCGACGTGACCCATTCGCATCGACGGATCATCGATGAAGCGGTGGCAGGCGAACATGTCTCCGTTCGCGCCAACCGAGAGATAGGCCGCGCCCGCACCGCAAGGATAGGGCCGATGCGTCCCGCGATGCAGCTCCTGCATCGCCGTCTCAAAATTGGAAAATGGATAGCGTTGGCCGCGATGGATCGCTTCGGCCGTCCGGCGTCCAGTTGCGATCATGCCGGCTAGAAGCCGGCTGAAATCCTCGCCGTTATAATTGTCATTTGGCACAGGCGAGGTCAGCACGGGCGCGACGCCGACGCTGTCAAAGCTAAGACCGATAAGATGATCAACGATAGCAGGCACATCGCCCGAACGCGGCGTGACCGTCGCGCGCGCCGACAAATGGCGCGGGCGTCCGAGCCGCGCCATGCGCTCCAGAGCGTCGATGATGCGCGCATAGCTTCCTCGTCCCGATTTCGTCCTCCGCGCACGGTCGTGCGTTTCGGCGGGACCGTCAATGCTGATGCTGACCTGAAATGAATGGTCGTGGAGAAAAACTATATCGGCGTCGGTAAGCATTGTGCCATTGGTTGTCACCGAGAAACGGACGGAATGGCCGGTTTCACCCGCGCGCGCCGTCGCATAGGCGACCGCCTCATACATGACGTCGCGCGCAAGAAACGGCTCGCCGCCCATGAAGCCGACAACAAGGCCGGAACCCGGATGCGATTCCAAAATCAGGCGGTCGACCGCCATTCTCGCTGTCGCCGCCGACATGGTTTTCGCATGTCCGCCGAAGCCGCCCCCGTCCGCATAGCAATAGCCGCAAGCAAGATTGCAACTCTGTGCGACGTTCAGGGACAGCGTTTGCAGCGGCGGCGGCGGCAAGGGGCGGCCATCGATCCGGCGCAAGAACGCAATGCCAGGCAAGGGCGGAGCATGCGCCGCTTCGATCAGCACCGCGATATCGATATCGCCGGTCGTTGACGCATCGAGGTCATAGATGCGACTTCCATCCGCGACGAACAGATGTCGCCCCGCGCCGCTTTCGATCAAAGCGCCGTCGGGAGTAAAGTTGTGGAGCGGCGCACTCATGCGGGGCGTCCTGAATCGGGCGCGACGGCGCTGACGGGCTCGGCGCCATCCCGCTCCTGCAACTTTGATATCCAAAGCCTGATCAATTCCCATTGTCGTCGCGTCAGATGGAACGGCCTGCCGTCTGATCCGCGCATAAGCGCCGGCATGCGCCGGTCATAAAAGGCGACGGGATCGAGCGGCCGGCGAATCCAGTTTTCGAACAGCTGCGGATTTTCGCGGAAGCGATCCTCCAAATATTCCAGAGTCCCGTAGCGGCGATGCTTGCGCCCCCCTTCGTGGGACAATGCAAGCGGATCGGCGACGCCCGCCCGAACGCCAACTGCATCGGGCGCCGGCCAGGCGATTCGCTCCACATCCTCAGCCTCGATTTGGGCGGCGCCGCCCAGTCCAAAAAATACCCGCCTGTTTTCGCCCTGAACGCGGCCATTCTGACCATCGCGGTGCATGAGATGCGAGGTTTCGTTCGCACGCTCGACACTGTCGCGGACGACGTCGCGCAGCTCATCATAGGGCCCGTCGTCGGCGCGGGCGGAATCGCGGTCGACACGGTCCGTGACCTTGTCGGCCAGCGCG
>JBQTKC010000414.1:0-1837 GCA_052386575.1 Beijerinckiaceae bacterium | reverse complement strand
GCTCTGCGCCGAGGCATCCTCGACTTCCGCCGGCACCGAGACGTAGTAGGCGGAACTGATCCAGCCCTGCGGATGAATGTGGTTGACGTGGAAGCCGCCGCGCTTGAGGCGCACGGACCAGCAGCCGGTCGGACGCGCGGGGGCCGTATTGCGCGAGAGCATCGGATGCAGGTCGTCGTGCCCGATCGTGGCCTGGTAGTCGGCAATCGGCTGCGCGAGTTGCGCGAGATACGCCTTGATCAGCGGGTCCGGGTCGGTGAGCAGGCCGCGCGAGGTCTGGGTGCCGCCGCGCAGGCTCTGGTCGAGCGGGTGCGTGGCGTGACGGTGCCGCGACTCGAGCACCGGCCGTAGTTCCTCGTGGAATTCGGCGATGGTCCGATAGCCGGGCGGCGGTTCGAGCTCGTACACGCGCACCAGGCGATCGAGGTCGCACCAGTCCGCGAACAGGCTCTCGCCGAGCAACCGCGCGATGTCGGCGCGGTAGGTGATCCAGCGCTGGTCGGAGGGCGCGAGCGCATGGAAGCGGTCCACGATCGGGCGCGCGGCGGCCGCATCGCCCGTTGACAGCAGGTTGGCAACCAGATTTTCGGCGATGGTCGCGTCGTCCGGCAGCGCCTCGAATGCCGAGCGCGCGGCCGCGACCGATTCGGGGTAGCGGCCGCCTTCCTGAAGCACCGTGGCGAGTGCACTCAGGAGCTGCGGCAGGGGACCGGCTTCGGCAATCAGGGTGCGCAGGATGGGCTCTGCCTCGGCGAACTTGCCGGTGCGGCGCAGCAAGTCGCCGTGCTGCGCGCGCGTTGCGAGCGGTGCGCCGGGACGCTGCGCGGCCTTCCTGAGCTCGCGGTCAAAATCGGCATCGCCTCGGATGTGGCGGATCTGCGCCAGCAGGAATTGCGAATCGCGGTCATCCGGCGATGCGACCAGGACGCGCTCGAGCACCGACTCCGCCTCTTCGAAGCAGTCGAGCTGCATCAACGCGCGCGCGCGCGTGAGTTCGAGAGCAGGGCCTTGTCTGCCGAGGCGTTCGCAGCGCGTAAGTTCCTCGAGCGTTTCTTCCGGGCGATCGAGCGAGCCCATGACCATCGCGAGGTTCTCCTGCGCGATGGCATAGGCCGGTTCGAGCGCGACCGCCTGGCGCAGCGCCGCGGCCGCGTCCTCAAGGCGATCCTCGGCGTACAACGCGGAACCCAGCGCGGAGTACGCCTCGTGGTCGCGCGGGTTCGCCGCGACGAGCCTGCGCGCCTCCTGCTCCGCGAGCACCGGCTGGCCGGCCTGGAGGGCCGTGCGCGCGAGGCCGAGGCGGGCCGGCCGGAATCCCGGAGCGAGACTGAGGGCGCGGCGGAATTCGGCGATGCTCTTGTCGAAGCGCCCCCGCGCCCGCAGGAGCTGCGCCAGATTGGCGCGGAACTCCGGATTACCGAGTTCGCATTCGCATGCACGCCGGAACGCGATCTCGCTCTCGTCGAGCCGGCCGGCCTGGCGCAGGGCGATGCCGAGCAGGTTGTGCAGCGTCGGATCCGCGGGCCGCGCCGCTAACAGCGAGCGGCAGGCGATCTCGGCCTCCCGGTGCCTGCCATGCTCCAGCAAGCCAGCAATATCCCGCGTGCGGCTGTCCATGGCTGCGAAAGCTTAGCGCAGCCCGTGGCCGGACGGCGCGGACAAAAAAACGCCGCTCCGCGCAGGCGGAGCGGCGGTAGATGAGCTGTCAGAGGCGGTCAGTTCCTCAGAACTTCACGCCCAGATTCAAGAAGAACCTGCGTCCGAGAACGTCGTAGGTCGACGGGTCGGTGTTGGCCTGGATTCCGGCCTGCGCGTTCGTCGTATAGATCGGCGGGTC
>JBQTKC010000413.1:0-2621 GCA_052386575.1 Beijerinckiaceae bacterium | reverse complement strand
GCGTCCATTGCAAGACATGCGACATCAAGGACCCGGCGCAAAACATCGAATGGGTGCCGCCGGAAGGGGGAGGCGGCCCGAATTATCCGAATATGTGAACGCTTGTTGCAAAAGCCTCGCCCTTGCGTGTTTGCCAGGACCTCGCGGCGCAACCGAGCGTGACAGCTTCAAATTAAAACGATCATTCGTTTTATCGACTTTTCTCGATGTTGCGCGTGGACAGGTTTCAACATGGGTTTCAAATGCGGCATCGTTGGTTTGCCCAACGCCGGCAAATCGACGCTCTTTAACGCGCTGACGCAAACCGCCGCCGCGCAGGCGGCGAATTATCCCTTCTGCACCATTGAGCCGAATGTCGGCGACGTCGCGGTGCCCGATCCACGGCTCGAGAAACTCGCGAAAATCGCAAGTTCTAAGGAGATCATCCCGACCCGGCTTACGTTTGTCGATATCGCGGGCCTCGTGCGCGGCGCATCAAAAGGCGAGGGGCTCGGCAATCAGTTTCTGGCGAATATCCGTGAATGCGATGCGATCGCCCATGTCGTGCGCTGCTTCGAGGATAGCGGCGTTACCCACGTCGAAGGCAAGATCGCGCCGCAAGGCGACATCGAGACGGTCGAGACCGAATTGATGCTCGCCGATCTCGAAAGCCTGGAAAGGCGCGCCGCCGGTTTGGAGAAGAAAGCGAAAGGCGACAAGGAGGCCAAGGAGGCACTTGCGCTCGCGGAACACTGCCTCGCACTTCTCCGCGAGGGAAAACCGGCCCGCCTGGCGCAAGTCAAGGAGGAGGAGCAAAAGCTTTTCAAAACTCTCGGGCTTTTGTCGGCGAAACCGGTGCTTTATGTGGCCAATGTCGAGGAAGCCGCCGCCGGTCGCGGCAATAGGTTTTCTAAAGCCGTCGAAGCCCGCGCGGCCGAGGAAGGCGCGGGTGTGGTTGTTATCTCGGCAAAAATCGAGAGCGAGATCGCGGTTTTGGCCGAAGACGAACAGAAAGACTATCTCGAAGCCGTGGGCCTCGTCGAGCCTGGCTTGAACCGCGTCATCCGCGCGGGCTATGGGCTTTTGCGGCTGATCACTTTTTTCACCGCCGGGCCGAAGGAGACCCGCGCGTGGACCGTTCCGCAAGGAACCAAGGCGCCGCAGGCGGCAGGCGTCATCCACACGGATTTCGAGAAGGGCTTTATTCGCGCCGAGACCATCGCTTACGCCGATTACGTCGCTTTTCACGGCGAGGCGGGGGCGCGGGAGGCGGGCAAATTTCGCCTCGAAGGCAAGGACTACATCGTGGCGGATGGCGACGTGCTGCATTTCCGCTTCGCGAACTGATATGCTGGCCCCGCTTGTTATGCCGCTCGATGCGGCCCGGCGGAGGCAATGGTGAGGCGCGCGGAACAACAGGGCGATCCGCCCATCTTCGATCACGCCTTCCGCGACCGCTTGGCAAAACTTTTCGCATGGCGGCGCGACGTCCGCCGTTTCAAGGCGGACCCGGTCCCCTCCGCTCTCATCGACGAACTTTTGTGGCTTGCCGCCCTCGCGCCGTCCGTCGGCAACAGCCAGCCCTGGCGTTTTGTGAGCGTCGAAACGCTTGCCGCGAGGGAGGCGGTGATCGCCAACTTCAATACATGCAACGCGGCGGCGCTTGCGTCCTACGAAGGCGAACGCGCCGCGCTCTATGCCAGCCTTAAATTATCGGGGCTGCGCGAGGCGCCGGTTCATCTCGCTGTATTCTGCGACCATGCGACGGATGCGGGTTCTGGCCTTGGCCGCAAGACCATGCCGGAGGCGCTCGATTATTCAGTGGTCGCGGCGATCCACACTCTTTGGCTTTACGCGCGTGCGAAGAATCTCGGCGTTGGCTGGGTGTCGATCCTCGATCCCGCAGAGCTTTGCCGCGCGCTCAAAATTCCGCCGGCATGGAAGCTTATCGCCTATCTTTGCGTCGGCTTTCCCCAAGAAGAACATCACGATCCCGAGCTCGTGCGTCACGGCTGGCAGGCGCACCTTGAAGAGTATGAGAGGCTTTTCCGTAGATAGCCCGCACCTCGGCCCTGCTCGCCTTTACGGACGCCGGTTGCTCTCGCTCGTTATTGCCGTCAAAGCTACAAGCTGCCGCAGACCTTTCGATAATGCACTACTGGTGTGCGTCAAGTTCTGCAAGGAGTCGTGGCGATCCGGTTATTCCCTAGGTGAGCCCGAGCGAGTCTAAGCAGCTATTTGCTGCATGAATACCGTCTGAAACCATTTCTCCAACATTTTTCCCGAATGATAATGCAGTTACACCGTACGATGTTGTTATATCTTCTTGCGGCCGTATGATACATACATTTACCTTCGGTTCGCTTAGAGCCACATTAATTTTATTTTCCAATTCTATATTCTCTACCTGGTAAATGAGACTACGCGATAACCATGTATTAAGTAACGTCTGTACAATTTCCAACATATTTTCCGTGGAGCCAAGGCGTTCAGACGCCGGAATCACGACAAAATAGTTGTAAACGTCTAATGCCTCTCCAAGAACTATGGCCGGGTTAAGCGGCTGGTTAAGAAGTACTCCACCATCAAACATGTGTTCAACTGGTGGAAATAATATAGGGATTGCAGTGCTTCCCATTAAT
>JBQTKC010000412.1:0-1973 GCA_052386575.1 Beijerinckiaceae bacterium | reverse complement strand
TCTTGGAGGTCAAGAAACGGCCTCCGGTCGAAATCGCCGAGAAAGTGGCGAACGCCTGCGCCATCAAGCCCCAGGACCTCACCTTGATCCTCACGCCGACCACGAGCCTATGCGGGGCGGTGCAAGTCGTGGCGCGCTCCCTCGAGGTGTCGTTGCATCGGGCGCACACGCTTGGCTTCCCGCTGTCCGCGATCGTCGATGGCATGGCGACGGCGCCGGTCTGTCCGTCCTCTAAAGACCTAATCACCGCGATGGGCCGGACCAACGATGCGATTATGTATGGGGGCGACGTCAAGCTCTTTGTTGACTGCGGTGATAGCGATGCGGAGGATCTGGCTCGCAAGCTGCCGAGCAGTTCCTCGCGTGACTACGGGAAGCCGTTTGCCGAGATCTTTAAGGATTACAAGTATAATTTCTACGCCATCGATCCAGGGCTGTTCAGCCCGGCGCGGATCACGATAAGCTCGGTCCGGACCGGAAAGACCTACCACGGCGGCAAATTCAACGAAGCCTTGCTCGATCGGTCCTTCTCTTAATTTCTATGCCCTGCGTGGCTATCGTCACGGATGATCCCGGTTGGCACGGGGCGGTATTGAAACGCGCCCTCGAAGCGCGGGGTTTCGAGTGCCGCACCGTGTCGCTGACGGCATGCCGGTTCGATCTCAATCGTCCGAAGCCGGTCGTCATCCCGGGATTCGAACGTGAGCCGCCCGCGGGGGTGTTCATACGCGGTGTCCCCGGGGGCACCTTGGAACAGGTCACCCTGCGGCTCGATCTCCTCCATGCCTTGCGGGAGCTCGGCGTCGTGGTTTACAACGATGGGCGCGCCATTGAGCGTACGGTCGACAAAGCCATGACCAGTTTTTTGCTCAAGCGGGCCGGGATCCCGACGCCGGACACCTGGGTGCTTGAAGCCGAGTCGGAAGCACGCGCGCTGGTCGAACGCGAGCTGGCGAGAAATACGCCGCTGGTGATGAAACCCTTGTTCGGCTCCCAAGGGGCCGGCGTCACCTTGGTCGATCGCCCCGAGGCTTTACCGGATCCGGAAGCCTTCGGCCAGGTGTATTACCTCCAGAGATATATCGATAGCCGCGACAGCGCATGGCGCGATTGGCGGGTTTTGGTGATCGATGGTCACGCCGTGGCGGTGATGCAGCGCCGCAGCGCGCATTGGATCACCAATCGGGCGCGCGGGGGCGGTTGCTTTGCCGTCCCTCTCGATGCGCCGCTGGCCATGCTGGCCGAGGAAGCCGCGCGGGCGGTGGTCATCGATTACGCCGGCGTCGATTTGATGCAGGACCAGGACGGGCGTTTCTTGGTCACCGAGGTCAACAGCGTTCCGGCCTGGCAGGGTCTGCAGGGCGTCACAAGCTTCGATATCGCCGAGCGGCTCGTGGACCATTTTCTGTCGCGCTTGGACGCGGTCCGGCCCCGTCCCGCCATGGCGTAGAAACGTCATGATCCGGATTGCCGCGCCCGCGGTCGCCGAGGCTTGGCTCTGGAGCTGCCGCTTGGACGTCGAGGCGTTGAAGCCGGGCAATGTCAGCGTGCAGGCGCCGGGTCACGGAATGAGCGCCGCCGATTTTATTCGCAGCGCCGAAGCGGCGACGCCACTGCTCTGCGCGCAGGAATTGAGTGTTGGCGAACGCATCCTGCGTAGCATTGAAGCAGCGCAACGGGCCGCCGGATGTAACACCAATCTCGGCATCGTGCTGCTATGCGCGCCGCTGGTGCATTCTGTTCTCATGGAATCGCCGGAAGGGCGGCTGCGGCCGCGACTCGTGTCAGTGCTGCGCTCGCTGACACACGATGACGCCAGGTGGGTCTTTGGCGCGATCGCGCTGGCCGCGCCCGCGGGGCTTGGCCGGCGTGAGCGTTACGATGTGCGCAGCGATCCCACCGTTAGCTTGTGCAGGGCGATGGCCGAAGCTCAGACCTGGGATAGGATCGCCTTCCAATACGCCAACGATTTT
>JBQTKC010000411.1:0-2918 GCA_052386575.1 Beijerinckiaceae bacterium | reverse complement strand
CGCGACCACCTCGTCGATCCTCAAATCCATCCAGAGGCGCCCCAACCGGGTCAAGTCATACTTCCACGCAAAACACGTGCGCTACGCCGCGTGAAGTGTCACCTATAATGATAGGCTATTAGTAATCATCGCGCTCTCACCACGCGCCGCGCCCTTTTTTATTTATCAAGTAGGCGAACCAGACATGACAACAAAACCGAAGACACGCAAAGCGAAGCCCGATGCCAAGGCGTGCTCGCCAATGCCAAACCTCGCGGCGGACTGCCCGGCCCGGCGGCTCATTAAACGAACGAGCGAACTGCTCCAAATCGAGGAGGCGATGTTTGATGATAAAGACCTCAGCTCAAGGGATGAGGTTATGTATAACGTTTTCGACGAAATCGAAGCGATCCGACATTATGCAACATCATTGCGGGCGCTTTCGCTGGAGGGCGCGTTTTTCCAGCTGGCGCTGGCCGCCGACAAGCTTCGGGAGTTCGAGGACGTTCAAGAAACTAATCTCAAGGTGGCATACCGCGCGCTGCAACGCTTGATGTTTTCGATCGCCGGGGTCCTCGCTCAACACGCGCCGAGCGTGGCAAGCGAACCGGCTCTCGCGGCACATTTGCCCCCTTACAAGAACCCTCAAACATGGTTCGAAGAGCATGAGAGCGCTAGACGATGACGGGCGCGCCCAACATTACCTTGGCAGAACTATTTCGCGCGAATCCTGAGGCGCATTCGGCGTGCGGACATGGCGGTAGACTTGCTTTTGCGAGAGCATCTTGATGACGGCGCGCCAGCCGGGAGAGTTGGTTGTCGGCGATCTTTGTTGGCCGCTGCGATGGTGTCCATGGCGGCGGCGCGCGCGCTATCTGGATGCCGGCGATCAAGGCGTTCGCGGCCTTGCGCGCGCCGATCACTTCGCCAGTCATGGCCGCGCCGCATTTTAGCGTCCATGGACCGGCGCGGGGAAGGCAAACCGCCGAGCATCAACTCTTCGCGTTCCTGACGACGGCCGCGACGACATTAGTGACATTGTGCGGTCGAGCCACGCCACGGCCATGCCAGAGCTTTTGACGGATGGCCGAGGAATGGGCCCTTGGATGAGCTCCGGCCCGCGCGCGCAGGCTCTTCGCGCCGCGAAATGCTTCGGGAACAAAGGCTCTCTCCACGCGGAACCGAGCGCTTGTCCAGCTTTCAGGCAAGTACAGCCGCAATTGCCGCGCGGCGGCCAGGACCCGCGTCTGCGGCGGCCTTTCGGCCTCCCGCCATGACCTAGGGCGGACGCCGCCGCCGACCATGCCGCCTAGCCGCGCGGCGCGGCCATGGCCGCACTTCCTGCCGCCGGAACCGGATATCCTTCGCTGGCAGCCGCATCGCCAGGTTTGCCGTTCCGGCCGCCATCGATGACGTCGAATTTCGGCCGGAGCTCCGCATCGTTTTGTGTCACGAACTCGCGAAGGCCGTCTGCCACGCTTTGCAAGTAAGGGTGCGCCGCCGCCTGGCCGGAAATGTGGTCATGGATTCGGAAAATGTGATCTTCAAAAAGTTTTTCAGTTTCGAAATCTCTAGGGATATAACATCTATAGACGCCAAAAAGAATACTGCGTAACGCACTGTTTTCCACTTCGAGTTTTATAAGTCGTCTATCAAAGTCCGTTATGTGTTTAAGTAATCTGTCGAGTCCCGCCACAGTTAATTGAACACATTGCTCATTTGTCATCTAAACCTCTTATCGTAATTTAAGGCAATCGGCCCTATATTGCGTTCGATTTTTTTGTAGACGGTTGTCATGCCAGCTTTCACACCTTGCGCGACAGCGTTCTCAATCTCGGCATTTCCGCGCGCGCCTGAAACGTCGACCCGCACGTTGACGGCCTGACTACCGCGCCGCCCGCCGCCGCCGGAATTAAGCGCCGCGTTGATCGCGCGGAACGGCGTGATCGTGGCCGGCCCTTGGATGAGCTCCGGCCCGCGCTCGCCAACGATGCCAAGGCGCCCAGACGGGAGATCGCCGCCCTCCGCGAACGCCGGGAGGAAACCGCCGCCGCCGAAGATGTTCAGAAGCTGGCCGAAAATTCCCCCCAATCCGGCGATGCCGCCCTTGCCAGAGCCCGCGGTCCCGAACAGGCTGGCAAGCGGCCCTTCGCCGAGGATAAGCGCCTTGATCGCCGCCTGCTCCAAGAGCTTGATAACGTCCCGCAAGACCGAGCGGAGCGAGCCGCCGCCGGTCGCCAGATTTTCGACCGCGCCTTCAAGCGTATTGCCGAAAAATTCCGCGCTCTCCTTGGCGGTTTCTTGCGCCTTGGCATAGGCGGAGATCTTGTCCTTGGCATCGATATAGGCATCGGCAAGCGCCTTGACGTTTGCCGTCTCGGCGGCGGTCAGGGGCGTGCCGCTCGCGCGCCGCTTCGAGTGCCCGCGCCAGATCGACCGCTTCCTGCTTCGCCTTGTTGCCGAGGCCTTGCGTATCAGCCTCGGCCTTCTCGGCGGCGGCGAGCTTCTGCAGGCTCTTGATGTAATTCTCGACCTGATCGATTTGCGCCGCGAGGGATTTGGGCTCGCGGGCGGCAGCCGGCGTTAATGACGGAAGGGAACGGGATGTGTCCGGACGGTTCGCCAAGAGAGCGCGGAAGGCGGGTTCGTTCCGGTCGAGCGTTGCCCCGCCGGCCACAGCCGGGAGCTTCTTTGCAACAAGGCCAGTTTCCTCTCCAAGCTTTCTCCATCCCAAAGAAAGCAGACATTAAACGAACTGACCGCTTCAACCACGTTTTGGATCGCGTTCAACAGCATCGTGACGACGCTGATGTGGAGAGCTTTGCAAAAGTTCCAATCCTGTGATTCTGTAAGACTTTCGCAGGGATGATTCGCCGATGCCGCGGCGTTGCTTTTCTCAACCTTCGCTCGCCGGCGCATTCGTGAAGGCCTATTCTCGG
>JBQTKC010000410.1:0-8940 GCA_052386575.1 Beijerinckiaceae bacterium | reverse complement strand
CCCGAGAATAGGCCTTCACGAATGCGCCGGCGAGCGAAGGTTGAGAAAAGCAACGCCGCGGCATCGGCGAATCATCCCTGCGAAAGTCTAACAGAATCACAGGATTGGAACTTTTGCAAAGCTCTCCCCCAACAGCCGGGCAAAGATCAAAAACTTCGAAAACACTCCAAGAACCGTCCTCACCTAAGCTCGAACTAGACATTGGTGCTCCCGCCCGTGCCAAGCACGCATTTAGAAGACTCTTTGGTGCTGCGGACTACGTAGCTTTGGCTCATGGATTCGTCAACCATCTATCATTAAAATTTACGTGAAACAGGTTGATCGATGGCGGCAAACGATCCATTTAGGTGGAGTTCTTCGCCACCACATACCAGTCATGGAGAGACTCAGTGAACGCCCTGAATATCCACCGCTATGCTACCGCCTTGGGGGAGCAAGAAATGCTCCAGCCATGGCTGTCGAACCCTCCACATTGCAATATCTGCGATGGCCATTAGGCATAGAATTTACGCCAGTCCGGCGCAAGCGACACAGTGAAGAATAAAAAGTAACAAACCGCTGTGTTAACGATGGAGGTACCTATGGCAACCGATTTGAAACTCAGCGCCTCGCCGGAGGCTGCCAGAGTGAGGCTTACCCTTGATCTATCGCAGAAACTAAACGCCATCGTCGACAAGATTGCGGCTGAAAACGATACATCGAAAGCTGATGTGTTGAGATTCGCGATCGAATTCCTAGGAGCTGCAACTAATGCCAAAAGAGACGGAATGCAGGTCGGCGCTTGGAAGGAAAGTGATGATGGCACGAGACGCGAACGAGAATTCGTGGGTCTGTAAAGCGCCTCAAATCGCAAACTCATCAGGCCACCATTTGGTGGCCTGATTTTTCAAGGTGGCTTGAATGACCGAGCGGGATATTGTGTCACTGCCGGGCTTCAAAATGGAAGCCTCAAATGAAGTTACTATTGTCAGTGAAAAAGTCCTGCCAAGCGAACGGGCACTTGCAAGGATTGCCGACGCTGTCGGACTTAATCTCAGCCAGCTCCAACTCAACATGGAGAAAGCACGACGTGAATCGAGTCAGGTCTTTTGCCTTACCATGACATTTTGCGGAATTGCCTCCGCCATAATCCTTGTAGGGGTCAGCCTAATGCTGGCTGACCTTGTCAAGGTTGGTGCCGTGACCACCATCGCGAGCGTAATTCCCCAGGCAGGCGCCCTGCTCCTGTTCAATAAGGAAAAGGAACTCCGCAAGACCATTGAGACCTACCACAACCATATCATGGAATCGCAGCGTGTCCTGACGATGATCGACCTCGCCGAAACAATTAGCGAACCGGTGACGAAGGACTCCGTCAAGGAACATATTATCTCCACGGTCCTCAGGATTGACCGCCAAGCGAATAACTCACGCCGATAGTTTGTAGAATTCACACTTGAGCTCACGCTTCTGCGTCCTTCATGCCTGCTGCCGTACGTCATGGCCTGTTGGGAGTGGCGTGCGCATACGATTCGGAACTCTCGCCCCTTGCAACGACAGTCATGCCTGGGGTCGGCAGCCTCCTCACGCGTCCTCGCCCGTCAAATTGACTTTTCTGGGCGGCCCCATCAGCGCCGGCTGGAACAAGATTGCCGCCGCCAATGTGCAGACAAGCGACAAGGCAAGCAGCTTGTGCCCAGATGTTTGGAGAGCCAAAGGCTATGAAACATAAGTTTGATTTACGCACTTCGCGTCCGCAAGAAGACGCCGCCGAGACAGATTACTTTCCGGCCCCATACTCGCGGGCGAGCGCCTCTAATCGGGGCAGCAGAGCTTTTAATTCCTCATCGACGGTGGTGAACAGGATCGTGTCGTCTACCCCGAAATAACCGTGAACTATCCTATTGCGCACGGCAGCCATTGTGGCCCAAGGGATTTCCGGATTGGCTGATTTGACGTCTTCTGGGAGATGCCGGACGGCTTCTCCCATGATTTCATAGCCACGCATCACAGCGTAACGCGTTTTTTCGTCGGCAAGATATGCGTCGAGCGTCATCCCCTCCACGAAGCGGATGATAGATCCGCAGGCTTCGGCCATATCGTTGAGAAAATCGCGATAGTCGCGCGGTACATTCACACCCGTAACGCCTCGCCAAGAACACGGCGGGCGAGGTAAGGCTTTAGCGCCAATTTCGACACGAGATCGACTCGCCGTTCTGTTAATGCGCTAAACTCTTGCTCCAAGGCGAGAAATGACGACAGGCCGATGGGGCGATCGAACTCCACCAAAATGTCAAGGTCACTTGCCGCTCTAGCCTCCCCGCGCGCCACGGAGCCGAACATGGCGAGGGAGCGGATTGGCCAGCGCTTACGAAGTTCTGGCAAGGCATTCCTTAGAGCGGCCAGCGTCTCGTCTCTTTCGGCCATGTCGAGGTCTCGTGATTAGGGCCTTGCCGGCCCTTATACAGCAATCGGCTGTGAGGTGAAGCAGCCCTCAGCCAGACCAATCCTCCGGTGAGGATAGGTGCCGCCAAGTCCGTTATCGACCACCCGGCATTCTCAAGCCCGTCCTTGGACAGAGCCGGTGCCGGTTCACGCGTCCTCGCCCGTCAAATTGACTTTTCTGGGCGGCCCCATCAGCGCCGGCTGGAACAAGATCGCCGCCGCCAATGTGCAGACCAGCGACAAGGCAAGGAGCTTCCCCATGCTGGAGGTGCCCGGATGCTTGGACATCCACAGGCTGCCGAAGGCGGTCGCGGTCGTCATCGCGCTGAAAAAAACCGCGCGCGTAAGACTCGATTGCAGGAGATTCACTGTCCCCGCCCGCCACGCCATCACGAAATAAATCTTGAAGGCAACCCCGAGCCCGAGGAGGAGGGGCAGGGCGATAATGTTCGCAAAATTCAGCGGCAGGCCGATCAGGACCGTGATTTCGAGCGTGACGGCGCCGGCAAGCACCAAAGGAACCAGAGTCAACAGCACGTCGGTCACCCGCCGCAGCACAATGAAGAGAAGCACGCTGATCGAAATCAGCGCCCAAAGCCCCGCCTCGATGAATGCCCGGACAACCGTATTGCCGGATTCTTGAACGGCGATGGGCTCGCCCATGGCGTTGGGATCGACCGTGCGGACCGCGTTGGCAAACCGGATGAGTGTGTCGTTATCGTTCGCATCGCCAGCAGGCGCGACCTCGATGCGGGCGCGGCCGTCGGCGCTTACCCAGTCGCGGGCCAAATCGGGAGGAATGGAAGCGACGGTTACTTTCTCGGCCTTGAGCGAAGCCCGCAGCAAATCGAGCATCGTATCGAGGCTCGGAATCAAGGCCTCGCGCGCCGCATCGCGTATTTGCGGCGGCGCTGCAGCCATTTTGCGAAGGAGGGCGGCCAGGCGTCGAGCGTCGTCCGCGCCCTTGCCGGTCACGCCGCTCGCCGTCGCGGCGAAGGCAGCGGCGGCGCGCTCCATTTCCTCCACGTCTTCCGCGTCGGTTGGAGGCTCCTTCTCGCGCGCGGGATCGAGCAAGGGTGTCAAGGACTTGGCAAGAGGCGCGATGATCGCGAGCTTTTCATCTTGATCTGGGGGAATGAGACTAAGGAGGCTCGTCACCCGGGCGGCCTCGGGCAATTGTTGCAAACGCGCAATCAGCGGCGGCGCCTCGGCGAGAGAAGGAGCGAGAACGTTGATTGTGTTGGTGCCGGTGTCCGGATTCTTCATCAAATCCAATAACGTTGCGACGGATTCGACCTTGGGACTGCGCAAATTCAGCGGATTGAAATCGAAGTGAAGGTGGCGCAGCAAAGGCGTTCCCGCCAAGGCCACCGCCAAAGTCCCAATGACGATCGCATAACGATGCCTGGTCATGAACCGGTCTACGGGAGCCAAGAATTGATAGCCGACCGGCTCTTGTTCAGGCGGCGGGTGCAAAAGAGCGAGCAGGGCGGGCAGTATCGTGATCGCGCTAAAAAACGCGATGAACATGCCGGTTCCGGCGATGAGGCCCAATTCCGAAACGCCGCGATAGTCGGTCGGGAGAAAGGAGTAAAAGCCGGCGGCGGTCGCCGCGGCGGCGAGCGCCAACGGCCGGCCGGACTTCGCCGCCGCCTGCGCGAGGGCCTTGTCGAGCCGTGGCTCCCTGTAGCGTTCGGCGCGATAGCGGACGCTGAACTGAATGCCGAAATCGACGCCGATGCCGACGAACAACACCGCGAAGGCGACCGAAATCAAATTGAACGCGCCGACCATCATCAGTCCAACGGCGGCCGTGGCGGCAAGACCGGCGACGACGCTCAACGCAACCGCGAGAACGATACGTCCCGATTTCAAGGCGAGCCAAATGATCAAAAGAACCGTTAAAGCGGTCCCCGCCGCGTTGAGCCCGGCGCCATCCGCGATGTTGCCGAACTCCTCGTCGGCCATTGGCACGAGCCCGGTCAATCTTATGGTTACCCCGGATTTGGCGGAAAGCCCAAGATCGCGCGCGGTTCCCCGGATGAATTCGGACGCCCGTTCCCCCGGCATCAAGGCCGCATAATCGAGCACCGGCTTGACCTCGATGAAACGGCGTAATTCACGCGGATCGGCCGGTTGCTCAGACAGCAACCGGCGCCAGGAAAAAAATACCGGCCGCGAGGCGAGCACGCTCTCGAAGGCATCGCCGAGCAGGGCCATCGGGCGATCGAAATCGTCGAGCGTCCCGGCTTGCGCGCGGACACCCTGATTTATGAACGAAACAGCATTTACAATCCCGCGCAAACTCGGATCCGACGCGAGCGCCATCAGAAACGGCCGGGCACGGGAGAGCTCCTTGACCGTGCGCCGAAGTTCGCCGGCCGGCTGGAACAAAAGCGCGCTTTGATTGAAATAAGATCCGCCATCCGGACGCACCACCGATTGGTAAAGATCGGGACGGCGCTTCAGCCTATCAACAAGCGATTGCGCCGCTGCCTCGGCTAGATCGGGCGTCGCACCGTCGATGACGACGATAATTTGATCGGTGCGCTGGGGGAACGCTTTGTCCAACGCGATAAGGTTTTGCCGCCATTGCAGCTTTTCGGAAATAAAGTTGTTCGTATTCGTGGTTATGGCGAAATGGGTAGCCGCATAAAAACCAGAGGCAATGGTCACCAAGAATGCCAAGGCAAGCACTGTCCATGGGAAACCGCTGCTGGCTTTTACGATCGCGACGACGGATCTTGCGATAGGTTCAGGCGCGATTGGTTTCTCCGATGATGGTACTGCCGGAGTTTCCGTGGGTATTGCCATGCTCTTTTACCGCCAATCGGAAGGGAAGACAGCCAAAGCTCCGTTAACACAAAACATGGCTTTGCGGTGGACCACAAGAACGGCATTTTGTCCCGGCCGCGTGGATTCGTGCATTAAGTGGACTTGAACCTAGACCCAGCGATGCAGCACTTCTCCGCCAAGGAAGCTATACCGCGAGCTAAAGTGAAAGGCGCCAAGAATTTCGAAGGGGGCAAGCGGAAGGTGTTCTTCGATTTCGGAGGGGAAGAATCGCAGCGCCCCCCTGCCCGCCCAGAGATCCTCGCCGTAGCGGAAATCCTCCGCCCCAAGCTTGACGAGTTCCAATACCGAAGGAGGCGCGCCTCGGACAATGCTGGGGAAATGACGGATTTGAAAAATGGGAAGCCCTATCGGCCGAGGTAGCTCTTCACTGGCGATCTTTTTCTCGATCTCGAGCGTCCCCTCGATCAATCGTTCTCCATGTGCACAGACATAGCCTTTCATCTTCGCGCCTGGGCCAAATTGCGGCATCCGGGAATTGAGCGGATGATAGTCAGTCAGATAGATCTGCCCCAACCTCTTGGCAAACCCCATGAACCAGCCGCGCGCCATGGTGAAGTCGTTGTTCACCCAGATTTGCAGGCAGATCTGCCCCGCCATTCCTTGGAACGAACAGCCAACCCAGATCGCACATTCCCGATACTGGGTGCGCTCCGGGTTGGTGAAGGCCATCTCCGGCTGGTTGTCCCATAGGGACCACCACCGGCTAAAGGCGACATAGGCGATGTCCGGCTCGGGGCCAGGCGCGAGCGGCTCAGGCAGATAGGCGGCAATCGCCGCTTTATCGGTGCGATAGGCAATAGAGAAATACTCCGTCGCATAATGCCAGGGCAGATCGCCCACGAGGGACGAGACCCCGCCCGGAGTCAGGGGATAACAAAAGCCTCTGAGGTCGTTGATGGTAGTCATCCGTTCATCCTCGGCGAGGCTCTATTGCCTCACAACGGGCCTAGTGGAGCGGTCGCGGCGGCGGCTGGAATTGAAGCCGGGGTAATCTCCGCAAAGCGATTCGGCGATAAATTGGCCCGTCAGGCAATGCTCGCCACGAGATCGCCAAAGCAAAGGACTCCGGCGCAGTTGCCAGCTCCAATGCGGACGCGGCCGCCGCGCTTGGACCGCCGGTCCTTGATGCTCCAAGTCCTCTGGTGTCGAAAGGTCATAGCCAAGGGGAGCGGTATGTGCAACAAGGGAGACTGGTTGCGGTGACCGCCGACGCCCGCCATCCAGAACAGGCCGGGCAATGGGTGCGCTCCAGGCGAGGCCCATCTCGTCCAATTCGGCGACGATGGGTTAATCTCGGCCTTGCTCCGCACGCCCCCATTGCGTATGTCTCGCAAATGGCGCTAAGCGTGGGCGAAACCAAATCCATCATTGCCGCGTTGCCTAGTGTCGCGAACGATTTAAGCTGCAAACTTCCAGCCGCGATCAATGATTGATACAAGCGCGGCCTGAGCGTGGATGGCGGCGAATTATTGGGAGCACGCTTTGGGAATACCAATCCTGCAAATGGCGCAAATCGGCGCCTATGTGGTGGGCCAGCGTCTGGCGGGGCGCAAACGCTTTCCGCTCGTCTTGATGCTCGAACCCTTGTTCCGCTGCAATCTCGCGTGCGCGGGCTGCGGCAAGATCGATTATCCGGACAAGATTTTAAACCAGCGCCTGCCGCTCGCTGACTGCCTCGCGGCGATCGACGAATGCGGCGCGCCTGTCGTGGTGATCGCCGGCGGCGAGCCGCTGCTGCATAAGGAACTTCCAGAGATTGTGAAGGGCGCGATCGCCAGAGGCAAATTCGTGACCGTCTGCACCAATGCGCTTCTGCTTGCAAAAAACCTCGACCGCTACACGCCTGACCGCCATTTCAACTGGTCGATTCACCTCGATGGCGACGCGGAAATGCATGACCGTTCGGTATGTCAGGCCGGAGTGTATGACCGTGCCCTCGAGGCTTTGATGCTCGCCAAGGAGCGCGGCTTTCGCGTTACCATCAATTGCACGCTGTTCAACAATGCCGAACCTGCCCGTGTCGCCGCGTTTTTCGATTGCGTGGCGGCGCTTCGCATCGAAGGCATCACGGTTTCGCCTGGCTACGCCTATGAACGCGCGCCGGATCAACAACACTTCCTTAATCGGGAAAAGACCAAGACTCTATTCCGGCAGATTTTTGCGCTGGGCAAGGGCGGCAAGTCCTGGCCTTTCTTCCAATCGAAGCTGTTCCTCGACTTTTTGGCCGGCAATCGAACCTATCACTGCACCCCCTGGGGCAATCCTACCCGCACGGTTTTTGGCTGGCAACGGCCTTGCTATTTGCTCGGCGAAGGCTACGCGGCCACCTTCAAGGAGCTAATGGAGGAGACCAACTGGGACTCCTATGGCACCGGCAATTACGAAAAATGCGCCGACTGCATGGTCCATTGCGGCTTCGAGGCAACCGCCGTGGAAGATGCCTTCAACCATCCGATGCGGGCTCTTGGCGTCGCTTTACGCCGCATTCGAGTCGAGGGCCCGATGGCGCCCGATATTCCGCTAGACAGGCAGCGGCCCGCCAACTACGTCTTCAGCCGGCATGTCGAGCAAAGACTCGCCGCAATCGGTGAAGCCGAGGGCTCCGTCAAGCATCTTCCGGCCGCGGAATAGAGCGACGAAGGCCGCGCGCGCATCGTTGGCGGTCCGCATTAATTGCGGGACCTGGCGCGGATCTCGCACGAGCGAGCCGAGGATCGCGCCAAGCGCGATCGAGCCATCCGGTCTAATCGCCACCAAGGCGGCGTGCGGCAATTGCCGGTGCGCCGGGTCGGCCACGACGCGAATAGCGGCAAAGGGCAGATTACGTGCGGTGGCGGCCCTGGCGGCAACATGGGATTCCGTATCGGCGGCGAGGGCACCCGTTTTAAGATGCAGGGCGCGCCTTTCGGCAGGGCCGGCCACCGGAAGATCGACACCGGCGATGTCGGCGATCACCGCGCCGCCGAGCGCGCACGAAAGCCGCTTCGACCAAACCGGATCGCCATAATAGCGTGCGCCGTCCTCTGCGACGACCGAACGGGCGACAAGCTTTGTCCCCGGAATGAGCCCCTGCGCCAAGCCGCCCGCGACGCCAAAACTGATGATTGCTGAAACCTCGCTCGCAAGGGCGGCTTCAAGTCTCCGCGCGAGTCCCGAGACATCGCCGCAACCCGACAGGGCGAGTATTCCCGGCCCGGCGGCAATCCACCCTTCCGTCTTGAGGCCAGTAACCGCGATGATTGGCGAGCCGTTTACATCCCTATGAGGACCGGTTGCGGCTTGCCTTCCTTCAGATTGCGGTAGCGCGCCAATGCCCACAGCGGGAAATATTTCGAATAGCCATGATAGCGCAGATAAAAGACCCGGGGAAAGCCGGTCGCGGTAAAACGCTCTTCTGTCCAAGTTCCATCCTTCGCTTGAGTCCGCGCAAGATAGCGTGTCCCCGCCATGACCGCCGGGTCATCCACCATACCGGCGGCCATCAGGCCAAGCAATGCCCATGCCGTCTGCGACGGCGTGCTCGGCGCCGGACGGTAGCCAGAATAGTCCATCGCGTAACTCTCGGCCCCTTCGCCCCAGCCGCCGTCCATGTTCTGAAGGCTTTTGAGCCAGGCGGCGGCTTTTCGTACCTCGCCGCTTCGCGGATCGTGTTTGACGGTA
>JBQTKC010000409.1:0-10944 GCA_052386575.1 Beijerinckiaceae bacterium | reverse complement strand
GAAAGAGTTCGGTTGATGATAAGCGGTCAATAAAGGTTCATTATGAGTTAACAAATGTCAAAGTCTATGGGATAGCCGCTGATTCAAGCAAGGCATTATATGACCAGTTAATGAATACAAAGGATTGTAGCGATATGGTAACCAAGTATTTGGATTTGTCTGGATATATATGCCAAGATCTCCAATTACTTGAAGCGTCGGCTTCGTTTAAACTCCATTCAAAATCTGAGACCGGCGGAATTTTAGATTTGAACACCGAAAAGGCGTTGGCATCCGAGGTAGAGTCCGCCATGAATGTTCGGCTGACCGATGAGGAGGGGCGATCGACGGTGGGAGAGGGCCTTCAGTGGGGCATTCAAATGGCGCGATTGTGCATAACTCCTGCCTGGGCTCGGTACCCCCGCACGTTCCCTCGGAATAATTTCGAACGGATGTTAAACTTCATCAAATTCAATATTTTGGAGCCCATACTTCCGGCTACTTGACGTCCTCGCGCCAGCTCAAGCGCGTCAAGCGGGCATGTCGAGGAGGCCCGCCGTGCCATCGGCCGCGCCGAACAAGAGCCTGCCGCCGGCACGGTCCCAAGCAAGCGCGCTAATCGCCCGCCCATCCACCGGCGCGGGGCGCACCAAAATTTCGGCGCCGTCGGGGATCCGGCAAAGCAGCAAGAACCCGTCCTCGTAGCCTTGGGCCACGACAAGCGATTTTGGATGAAACGCGACGCAGGTGACTTTTGAGCCTCTTGCGCCGCATTCGAGCGGGGTCTTGTTGATCGGCCCGTCCTTGTCCTTGAACGGCCAAATCACCGCGGCATCGGCACCCGACGTCGCCAGCCAATGGCCATCGAAAGACCATGACAGCGAACGTGTTTTTGCCGGGTAGCCGCTCATCCGCATGTCCTTTTTGCCGGCGATCCGCCAGCCGTGCAGCGCGTTTTCCTGCATGGACGTCGCGAGAAAACGCCCGTCCGGGGACGCCGTTATGGAAAGATGCGAGCCTTTCCATTTGAATAATTCCGGCGGCGCGGCGGCGTTCGGAAACCAAAGGCTCGCGCCATCGTAATGGGCGATCGCGATCCGGAAACCTTTCGGCATGAAGGCGAGCCCGCGCACGCTCGAAGGTGCGGCAAAAGACTTTATGCCGCCGGCGGGATCGCGGGCGCGCACGTTCTTGCCGCTCGACCACGCGATCGCCCCGTCGCCCCGCGCGGCGAGCGCATCGATCCATTTGCCTTTTTCATCCGCGACCACTTGGACAGCGCCATGGGCCGAGATCGCGACAACGCGGCCGTCATCGCCCCCGGTGATGAATTTGTCCCCCGCCGCGATGGCGACAAGAATGGAAGCATCGGGATGCGCCTCGATGCGCTGTCCGGCGCTGGGCGCGGCAAGCAGTACGGTGCCGTCTTCGAGTGCAAGCGCTGGAACGTTACCAAGAAAACCCGCCGCCGCGACCGGCGCGCCAGCGTCGAGCGGGTTGATATGTGCGGTTAGGGAGGCACCGGTCATAATCTTATTCGGCATCGCTCCGAGCGTCACGCCGCGCAGCTCAAAAAACCCTGGGTAATCTCGTCCTTTCGCAAATTGCGGCCGATGAAGACGAGTTTGCTTACGCGTTTTTCTTGCGGTTTCCATTCGCGCTGGAGCTCGCCGTCGAGAAGCATGTGCACGCCCTGGAAAACGAAGCGCTTGGGCTCGTTCTTGAAGGCGAGTATGCCTTTCGCCCGCAGGATCGACGTCCCCTCCTTTTGCACATAGTCTTGCAGCCAGGGCAGAAATTTTTCCGGATCGATATCGCCCTCTATAGACAGCGACACCGACTGCATCTCTTCGTCATGATAATGTTTTGGCGCGTGGACCTCGTGATCACCGTGCCCATCGTCATGATCATGATGATCTTCGCCATCGAGGAATTCCGGCGCGATTTCGAGGATGCGCTCAAGGTCGAACGCGTTGCGGCCGAGCACGGCCTCGAGAGCCACCGCGCAATTCACGGTCCTGTGCAGTTTCGCATAGGGGTTTATCGCGCGAATATGCGCCTCCACTTCGCGGAGCTCATCCGCGCCGGCGAGATCGGTCTTGTTGAGGATAATCACATCGGCGAAGGCAATCTGGTTCTTGGCCTCCGGCGCGTCCTTGAGCCGCAGGGTGAGCCATTTGGCGTCGGCGACAGTGACGACCGCATCGAGCCTTGCAGCGTCACGCACATCGGCATCGACAAAAAAGGTCTGCGCCACGGGGGCGGGATCGGCAAGACCCGTCGTCTCGACGAGGATCGCGTCGAATTTCCCCCTGCGCTTGAGCAGTCCCTCGACAACCCGGATGAGGTCTCCCCGCACAGTGCAGCAGACGCACCCGTTGTTCACCTCAAAAACTTCCTCGTCGGCGCCGACGACAAGATCGTTGTCGATGCCGATTTCGCCGAATTCATTTACGATGACAGCAAACTTCCGGCCGTGATCCTCGGAAAGAATGCGGTTCAAAAGAGTGGTCTTGCCGGCGCCGCGATAGCCGGTGAGCACGGTGACGGGAATTTTTTCAGCCATGCAGAACTCCGCTCGCTTGTCGTCCGGCCGGGCGCACCGCCCGGTGAAAAGCGCGGCAGATGCAGAAAACCGAGAGTTTTGTCGGCAAGCTTGTCTTCAAGTTGTACACGCGCGTCAAGGCCGCCGGCTACTTCGCCAGCGCGGCGGCGAGTTCCCTAACATTATTTTGCATCATGTCGATGTAAGTCGAAGCGGGCCCGTCCGGCGGCGACAGCGCATCGGAAAAAAGCGTGCCGCCGACCGTCGCGCCGGATTCCTCGGCGATGCTTCGCATGAGTCTTGGGTCGGTCACATTTTCAAGAAACACCGCCGGAATCTTTTCTGCCTTGATCTGACGGATGATTTTGGCGACGTCGCTTGCGCTCGCCTCGGTCTCGGTCGAGATGCCTTCCGGCGCGATGAAGCGGAAACCATAGGCCGCGCGGAAATAGCCGAAGGCGTCGTGCGTCGTGATAATTCGCCGCCGCGCTTGCGGAATTTTGGCGATTTCCGCCAAAACCTCGGCTTCGAGCGCGTCGAGCTTGCCGACATAGCTCTCCGTGTTGGCGCGATAGGCGGCTTCTCCTGCAGGGTCGGCACTGATCAGTCCGTCGCGGATGTTCGCGGCATAGATTTTGGCGTTGACGATCGATTGCCACGCATGGGGATCCGGCCCGATGCGCCCTTCCTCGCGCATATTTTGCGGGTCAATCCCTTTCGCCGCGACGACGACCGGCGCCTTGGCGCCAGACGCACTGATCAGACGATCGATCCATCCCTCCAAGCCGAGGCCATTGACCACAATGAGCCGCGCCGCGCCGAGCCCTTTCGCATCCGCCGGTTTTGGCTGGTAGACATGGGCATCGCCGTTGGGGCCGACGAGCGCGGCCACGTCGATCCGGTCGCCGCCGATGTTGCGGGTAAAATCGGCGAGAATCGAAAAGGTCGCGATTACCGGCAGCTTTTCGCGAACCTGCGCCCTTGCCGGCGATATGCTCACCGCGCCGAGGCATACAACAAACACAGTTATGACATAACGAAACTTCGCCAGGGAAAATCTCCATGCGTCGAGAGGGTCAGCCTTCCAAATGCCGCTTGGGTTTTAGGCGGCGCAGCAGGCCGCCGGCCGGACCGAACACAAGCGCCAGCAGGTATAGAAAGCCAGCCATTAGAATGATCAGCGGACCGGATGGCAGGCCCGCGTGAAACGAGACGACGAGCCCGGCATAGCCCGCGAACATTCCCTGCGCCGCCGCGACTCCGATCATCGCGGTCATGTCGGCGGTGATCAGCCTTGCCGAAGCCGCGGGGAGCATCATCATGCCCACCGCGAGAAGCGTGCCAAGCGCTTGAAATCCGCCGACGAGATTCATGACGACCAGCGCTAAAAAGGCAATCTGCACGACGCCGCCGCTTTTGCTGACCGAAGCGAGGAACGAGGCATCGACCGTCTCCAGCACCAGGGGCCGATAGAGTAGCGCGAGCGCGGCGAGCGTCACGCTTGTTATTCCCGCGAGCAGGATCAGGGTCGCGTCGTCAAGCGCGAGCACGCTGCCAAAGAGCACATGCAAAAGATCGATGTTCGAGCCGCGCAAGGAGACAATGGTGACGCCGAGGGCGAGCGAGATCAGATAGAATGCCGCGAGCGAAGCATCCTCGCGCAGTACCGTCGCGCGGGCAACGACGCCCGATCCGGCCGCTACGATAAGCCCCGCCGCCAAGCCGCCAATCGTCATTGGCGCAAGCGCGAGGCCGGCGGCGAGATAGCCGAGCGCCGCGCCCGGCAAAATCGCATGCGCCATGGCATCGCCGGTCAGCGCCATGCGGCGCAGAATCAAAAACACGCCGAGCGGCGGCCCCGCGATGGCGAGCGCGAAGGAACCGGCAAGCGCGCGGCGCATGAACGCGAATTCGGCGAACGGCGCGATCAAAAAATCATGGAGCTGCATGAACCGCTCCGGAGTCAGGAAAACCCAATCGCCTGCAATTCCTCATGCCGCCCGCGCGCAGGCCCGCGCCTGCTGGTCGAAGGCCTCGATCATGTACCGCGCCTTACGCAAATTTTCCGGGGTGAGCACGGCATCGGTTTTTCCCCTGGCGATTTCTTCGCGCGCGAGCAAGAGGGTTTGCGGAAAATAGGCTCGCACGAGATCGAGATCGTGCAGGACGGCGAGCACGGTGCGGTGTTCTTCGTGCCACGTCGACACGATGGAAATAAGATCGGCGACGGTCTTGGAGTCGATTGCGGCAAAAGGCTCGTCAAGCAGGATTACGGCGGCATCCTGAACGAGGAGCCGCGCGAATAGCATCCGCTGCAATTGACCGCCCGAAAGCGTCGCGATCGCGCGTGCCTCGAAACCGTCGAGTCCCACCGCGGCGATCGCGGCATGGATCTTCGCCGTCTCAATCCGGGAAATCCCGCCGAACAGGCCACAACGATTCCACAGCCCCATGGCGACGACATCGAACACGTCAATCGGAAAGCTTTTGTCGATGCCGGACGCCTGCGGCAGGTAAGCTATGCCGCGGGATTTCAAGCGGGGCAGGGCGATTGCGCCAGCAAGCGGCGCAAGCGTTCCCGCGATGCCCTTGAGCAAGGTCGATTTTCCGGCGCCGTTTGGGCCGCAAACCGCGAGCAGCGCGCCGCATTCCACCTCGCCATCGAGGTGATGCACCGCGGGATGGCGGTCGTAGCCGAGCGTGAGATCGCGAAAACGGATAGCAATGTCCATCAATGAAAGATCCAAAAATCCGTGCAAGGACCGCTCAAGCCAGCGCCCAAAAGACCATTGCCCATAAGCCCGCGATCAAAACCATGGCGCCGCCGCATCGCGCGAGCGCGGAGAGACGTAGCAACGAAATCGCCGGCGCGGCGGCAATTCCCGCCCGATGCTCGCGGGCAACGCTCATGCGAGTTCCCTCTGCCATCGATTCATGAGGAAGGTTATAACGTTAGCGGCAATCGCTCGCAAGACCGTGCCGCGGGCTGTGCGGCTTTGCCCAGAGGCCGATTCCTTCCTGGGACAGACTAGCGAAACGAAAAACGCAACCGGTACTCGCAGCCATCTGCCCTTTTTCGTCTCCGCCGCCGTATCGCATCCTTGTGCCGCACGGACATATAAGCATTGACTTAAATCGTAATTTGTGCATTACGATAACCAAGGCATTCAGCGTCGCAAAGCAATCGTCGATTTTGGCCGTCCGTGGCGTATACCACAGGCCAAGGAGAGGCTTTGGCAAAAAGAAGGTGACGTTGCTAAAGCTGCGCTGTTCAAGACGTTGCTAGCTATGGTGGAACTCAAGCCTAGAGGATTGAGATAACTCAAGCCGGGAGGAGTGAGATGACTCAAGAGAGTAACAGTATACGCGACGCAGGAAACGGACATATCAACGAGATAACCTTGGACTTTACGACGACCCTTCAGGCCATTTTCGCCGAAGGGGCCGACTATACGAAAAAGTCAGTGGAAGCCCGCCTGGCCCTCGGCGAAAAACTGCTTGGCGCCAAGTCGTTAGAGACCGTGATTCAGATCCAGTCGGAATATGCCAGGACGTCATACGCCGAATTCGTCGCGCAGGCGACTAAAATGGGCGAACTCCATTCCAACCTCGCCAAGGCAGCCTTCAAGCCGGCCGAACAGGCGTTCGCCGCTTTGCAAGGCGCGAAGTCGTAGGCTCATGCGGATCGGCGCGCGACCCCCTCCCGATCAAATGGGCTCTTTAGATCGGGAAGGAGCCGCGGCTACACTTGGATTCAGGCGAACCCCGGGTCCCGCATTCTCAGCTGTTTTCCACCAGCCTCGGAGGTTTCGCCGGAGCCGCGATCGAGGCATGGAATTCCCGGATCCGGGGCACGACCTCGTTGCGGAAACGGGAACCGTTGAACACGCCGAAATGCCCGACCTTGCTTTGCAGATAGTTCGCCTTCATCGATCGCGGAATACCGCGGCAGAGCTCCTGCGCGGCAAGGGTCTGGCCGATCCCCGAAATATCGTCGTTTTCGCCTTCCACGGTGAGCAGCCCCACGCGGTGGATGGCCGATAGGTCCACCGGCGCGCCGCGGTGCTTCATTTCGCCCTTCGGCAACGCATGTTTGACAAAGACGGTATCGACCGTCTGCAAATAGAATTCGGCCGGCAGGTCCATGACGGAACAGTATTCGTCATAAAATTCGCGGTGTTTTCTTGCGGAATCGCCGTCGCCGCTGACAAGATGGTCGAAAAAATCCAAATTCGCGGTAATGTGGCGATCGATGTTCATCGCCATGAACCCCGTGAGTTGCAGAAAACCAGGGTAGACATCGCGTCCGGCCCCGGGATATCCGAAAGGAACGCGGCAGATGCAATTTTGCGCGAACCACGCGCTGCCACGCTCCTGCGCCAGAAGATTGACCTTGGTCGGGCTTCGCCGCGTGTCGATCGGGCCGCCCATCAACGTCATCGAAGCCGGAACATGCGGGCTTTCCCGCGCCTCCATAAGGGCAATGGCCGCGCTCAGCGGAACCGCCGGCTGGCAGACCCCGATCGTATGCACTGTCTCGCCCTCATGCTCCTTGCTCAAGGTTTCGCAGATCGCAATGACATAGTCGATGTAATCGTCGAGGTCGAACCGGCCGTTGACCAGAGGAATCGTCCGGGCATCCACCCAGTCGGTGATGTAGACATCGTAGTAGGGGAGAAACGCTTCCACCGTGCCGCGCAGCAAGGTCGCGTGATGGCCCGACATCGGGGCGACGATCAAAAGCCTTTGCCGCGGCTCGAGTTCCCCCGTGTCAAACTGCTTTTCAAAATGGAGAAGCTTGCAAAACGGCCGCTCCCAGGCCACCCGTTCCACGATTGGAATGATTTTGCCGCCAACGATCGTCGTGGCGAGATCGAACGCGGGCTTCTCGTAACGCCTCGTCAACCGCTCGAAAATTTTCGCCGAGGCAAGGAGATTGCGGCCGGCGGCGGTATAGGAGAGCGGATTGCCCGGATATTCTAGCCACGTCCGCGCAACATCGGAAACGGCCCGTGCCGGAGCCCAGGCGAGATGTGCCATTTCATGCATTTCATAGGCAAAAGGCGGCATTTTTCTAAATCCTTGCCTCTCGTCGCCGGCGGGCGAAACAAGACGCCGGCATTTTTGGCCAAAACCTTTCTCCCCAGACTGCAGCTCACGACCAAATCGCGGGCCGTCGCAAAAGGTTATTGATAAGCCGTCACGCTGATGTGGAGGGCCGTCCAAGTACAGCACGCACCAGTATGGCATGTAACGGACAATTTTCAGAAAATCAAACTATTTGCAGATGAAACTTTTGCCATCCGTGGTTAAATTTCGTGATCGCGAAGATGTTTATTTCGGCAATCGCGGCGATTGAACGTCCCCCGGACGCCCGGCCACCTGCTTCAGTCCGCCGCCGATTGACACGCCCGCCGTTCGGTCTAGTGTCATGCCCATAACGGTCCCTCGCTTCGAGGGGTAAAAGGGAATGTGGTGCGGCGCCGGCGTTCCAGCCGGCACCCCAAGCCGCAGCTGCCCCCGCAACTGTCAGCGGGTAGCCCTGCGCCGGTAAGCCACTGGGATAAGGCGAAGCCGCATCCTGGGAAGGCGGCGCGAGGCGATGATCCGCGAGCCAGGAAACCTGCCGTTCGATCGAGCAAGGGCCAGCGGGGTGTTTTGGCCTCTATCGATGCTGGAGTGATTGCCGCTCCAGCGAAGGAGCCAGGGTTCGCCCGGCTCTCCGCTTGAACACCCGCCGACATACCAAGGTCCGGGTGTTGCGTATGAACCACGTTTCCGAAATTCCGGCCAAAATCCCGGCAACGATCGTCACCGGCTTTCTTGGCGCGGGGAAGACGACCCTCATCCGCCACCTTCTGGCAAGCGCGAAGGGCCGCCGCCTCGCCCTCGTCATCAACGAATTCGGCGACATCGGCATCGATGCGGAAATTTTAGCGGGCTGCGGCGATCTCGCCTGCGGCGCGGAAAATATCATCGAACTCGCCAATGGCTGTATCTGCTGCACCGTCGCCGATGATTTTTTGCCCGCGATCGAAAAACTTCTCGCGCTCGATCCTCTCCCCGATCACATCGTCATCGAAACCTCCGGCCTCGCCTTGCCAAAACCCTTGGTGAAGGCCTTCGATTGGCCAGCCATTCGCGCGCGCCTGACCGTCGATGGGGTGATCGCGGTTGTCGATGGCAAGGCGGTGGCGGACGGGCGCTTCGCGGATGATCCGGTGAGAGTGGCGCGCCAGCGGCAAGCCGATCCTTCCATTGTCCATGATAATCCGCTCGAGGAGGTGTACGCGGATCAACTGCTGTGCGCCGATCTCATCGTCCTCAACAAGGCCGATCTCATCGATTTGGACGAACAGCGCCGCATCGCCCAGACAATCGCGGCGCGCGTCCCCCGGGCGGTAAAAATAGTGCCTGCCCGGGAGGGCAAAATCGATCCCGCGATCCTGCTCGGCCTCATTGCCGCGGCCGAAGACGATCTCGCCGCGCGGCCTTCGTGCCATGACGGCGAGAGCGCGCACGATCACGACGATTTCGACAGCGCCGTCTTCGAGACCGGGACAATCGACGATCCTGACGCCTTGCTGCGCCAGCTGACGGACATCGCCGCGCGCCACGATGTGTTGCGGATCAAGGGTTTTGTCGAGGTGCGAGGCAAGCCGTTGCGGCTACTCGTCCAGGGCGTCGGCAATCGCTTGCAAAAGAGTTTTGATCGCCCGTGGCGGGAGGCCGAACCGCGGCGCGGACGCCTCGTGATCATCGGCGAAAAGGGTTTCGACAAGGCGTCAATCGCGAGGCATCTGGCGCGCGGAGACTCCTGAGCCATGCATCTTCTGCGCACGGAACAGCGATCGCTCGACGAAGCAGACGCCGCCGTCGATCTCGGACAATCTCCGGCCGATTTCTTGTTTCTCTCCTTTTCCGACAGCGATCTCAGCCTCGTCGCGGCGGCCGCGGCGCGGCGCAAGGCGCATGCCATGAGCCTGCGGCTCGCCAATCTTGGCATGCTCAAACATCCCTATTCGGTCGATCTTTATGTCGAAAAAGCCGCGAGCCAAGCGCGCTTCGTGCTTATTCGTCTCCTCGGCGGTCTCGACTATTGGCGCTATGGCGCCGAGGAATTTTTCCGCGCGGCGCGGGCCCAAAATTTCGCGCTTGCCATCGTGCCGGGCGACGCGATGGAAGACAGACGGCTCGATGCCGCCTCGACAATCCCCGCCGCCGATCTCCGCCAAATCCATGCCGCGTTCCAGCATGGCGGGACGGAACACATCGAAGCACTTTTGGATTTCATCGAGAGCCTGGCCGGCACACCGCGGCCAGAGCGGGAGCGAGCGGCCCCAGCCGCGATTGCGGCGGCGGGCCGTTTTGCCGCGGCCTGCCGCAGGCTCGATGACGATAAGGGCCACGCGCTCATCGTGTTCTACCGTTCCTTCATGCTCGCCGCGGACACGGCGCCGGTTGGCGCGCTCGCCGATGCGCTAGCCGCGCGCGGACTTCAAGTGACCGCGATCTTCGTGACGAGTCTGAAGGACGCGGACGCCATCGCCTGGGTGGGCGCCGAACTCGCCCGCGAAAAACCCGATGTGATCATCAATACCACAGGCTTTTCGGCCCGCCTCGATACGGCGGCAAGCGTTCTCGATGGCGCCGGCGCGCCGGTGTTGCAGGCGATTTTCATTAGCGCAACGGAGCCGCAGTGGCGGGAAAACCCGCGCGGCCTTGGCGCTGCCGATCTCGCCATGAATGTGGTTCTCCCGGAAATGGACGGGCGTTTGATTTCAAGTGCGATTGCGTGCAAGGCGGAAGGAGGACATCGCGCGGACATTGAATTTACGCCGCGCATTCATATGCCTCTTCCTTCGCGGGTGCGTTTTGTCGCGGACCTCGCCGCCGCTTGGGTCCGCTTGCGCAAGACTCCACCCGCGTCGCGGAGAATCGCCTGCGTCCTTTCGAATTATCCAAGCAGACAAGGCCGCGGCGGCTATGCCGTTGGCCTCGACTCGGCGAAAAGCGTCGTCTCGATTGCCCTCGCGATGCGCGAGGCCGGATACGGAATCGGGCCGCTCCCGCACGCCGATGAATTGATGCGCCACCTCGAAGAGGGGGCCGCGACCGGACGTCTTGCACTCGCCGATTATGTCCTGGCTCTTGACGCCATGCCTAAGGCATTCGTCGAATCGATGCGGGCGCAATGGGGCAATCCTGAAGGAGAGGCGGACGATGGCGTCTTCGTGTTTCGGGTGGTGCGCGCGAAAAATTTGATCGTCGCATTTCAGCCCGATCGCGGCAGTGCCGCCAAACGCAAGGCGGACTATCACGACACGGGGTTGCCGCCGTGCCATTCCTATGTTGCCTTCTATGTCTGGCTCCGCCGGCATGAAAAGATCGATGCGATGATTCATTGCGGCACCCATGGC
>JBQTKC010000408.1:0-4637 GCA_052386575.1 Beijerinckiaceae bacterium | reverse complement strand
TCAACCGTCTCGGTTTCCCGAGCTTTGGACATGAGGCTGTCCACGCGCGCCTTGCCTTGCGTGCGCAAACCCCTGGAATCACCGGGATCAATCTCGGCGCCAACAAAGATTCGCGCGATCGTGGAGTTGATTATGCGCGGGGGGTCGAGGCTTTCGCGGATGTCGCGGACTATTTTGTGATCAATGTTTCTTCTCCCAATACGCCGGGCTTGCGTGATATGCAGCGTGACCAGGCGCTCGACAATCTTCTCGCCCGCGTGCTTGCCGCCCGCGACGAACAAGCCGAGCGGTTCGGCTGCAAGCCGGTACTATTAAAGATCGCTCCCGATCTTACGCTCGCCGAACTCGACGAGATCGTCAAATGCGCAAGGTCGCGAAAAATCGACGGCCTCATCGTCTCGAACACCACGATCTCGCGGCCAGCCTCATTGCGCGACCCTTCGGCCAACGAGCCGGGCGGCCTCTCGGGCCGGCCGTTATTCTCGCTCTCGACACGAATGCTCGCCGCCGCCTATCTGCGAACGGAGAAGCGGTTTCCGTTGATCGGCGTTGGCGGCGTGGACAGCGCGGAAACCGCCTTCGCCAAGATCGAGGCCGGCGCAAGTCTCGTGCAGCTCTATACATCCTTTGTCTTCAAGGGGCTCGTGCTTGCAGGGGAAATCAAACACGGCCTCGTCCGTCTCCTCGCGCAAAACTCCTATCCCCGGCTCGCGGAAGTTACCGGTGCTGGCGCGGCGGATTGGGCCAGCGGAAAACTCAATGCCGACAATTTTCGATAGCGCCACGCTTGGGTGAGGCCGCGTGTAAGAAGAAAAAGCAAAAGCGAGAGCCACAATCCGGCGTTTCCGAAAGGCCGCAGCAAATAAAAGCTTGCGATATATAGCGCGAGCGAGACGAGCATCATATTGCGCATATCGCGTGTCCATGTCGCGCCGGCGAACACGCCGTCGAGTTCATAAGCGAGCGCGCCCGCGAGCGGGGCGAGCGCGGCGAACATAAGATAATCGCGGGCATAGGCCCGCACTTGCGGTTCGGTCGTGAGAAAATCAATGAACGGCTTGCCGGAAATCAGCGCCACTGCCGCGAGGCCCGCGGCGAAGGCGAATGACCACATGACGGTCAAACGCACCGCGGCGCGGAAACCCTGAGCGTCCAGCGCGCCGATCGCTTGGCCGCACATCTGCTCGGCGGCGGTCCCGAAACCGTCGAGAAAATAAGCCGCGACGAGAATGAGATTAATTAAAATCGCGTTGCCCGCGAGGACGATATCGCCGCCGCGCGCGCCTTGAGCGGTAAAAAACGCGAAGGCAAATAGCAGCGCCGTGTTGCGGATGAAAATATCGCGGTTGATCGTAAACATCCGCGCGATTTTTCCGCGATTGAACAAGAGTGCGACGTCCGCCCGAAAGAGACTGCCGTACATGCGCCACACAACAAAAATACCAGCGAGCGCGCCCAAAACCTCGGCCGCAAGCGTGCCGGCCGCCGAACCGCGCACGCCCAGCGCCAAGCCGTACACAAGAGCGATGTTGAAGACGATGTTGATCAGGTGCATCAATACTTGGAGGACGAGCGCCACGCTGGTACGCCCGAGTCCAACGATTGCGCCGACCACCGCGTAATTGAGAAGGACAAAAGGCGCCGACCAGATTCGTATGTCGAAATAAAGCCGCGCAGCGCCGGTGACTTTTGGGCTGGCATCGAGGGCAGCAAAGCTGATCCAGGCGATCGGCGCCTGGAGCAAGATCATCGCGGCTCCGATAACAAGCGCCACGATCAAGGCGCGGACGAGCGTCGCGCGTTGCTCAGCGGCGTCGCCGGCGCCAAGGGCTTGCGCGGTGAGCCCCGCCGTTCCCATGCGCAAAAAACCAAAACTCCAAAAAATAAAGTCGAAAATGACGGCGGCCACGGCGATCGCGCCGAGCAGATGCGCCAGGCCGAGCCTGCCAATAATCGCCGCGTCGGCGATGCCGAGCAACGGCGTCGACAAATGGGCGAGCGTCATCGGTAACGCGAGCCGCACCACACTGGCGTGGCTGACGCGGGGAGGATTTGCAAAGGCGTTTGGGTCGGCGGTCACCGCGCGGCCACCGGGTTCAGCTTGGGTTGCGCATATTCATAAGCCGCAACACCAGCCAAACCGGAACGACGATCGCGGCCCCCGCGAGGACATAATCGGCGACCACGCGGATCGCGTCGAAACCGAGCCCCCAAATCCGGTTGAAGAGGTCGGTGATCCCGCGAAAAATGTCCAAGGGCCTGATGTCGAGCCACATCAGGAAGGCGCCAACGATCAAGGAGACAAAAAGAAGGCGCAGGAAGACGCCGCCGGGAGAGCCGCCCAGAAAACGGTTGAGCGCCGTCTCTTGGGGACGCGAGCGGACACCGGACGGCGCGGGCGGCTGTTCAGGCGCCGTCCAAGGGGGAGGTGCCTTCGGCCCCAAACGGTCATCTTCGCCCATGCGGCACCTCGTAAATCGAAGTTTTAGGAGGCGGGAAGGCCCCGTCCCAACCAATTTGGGGGATAGTTTGCCGGGCGTGTCAACAAGGCATTTCAAGCGCGATGGCGGTGGCCTCACCGCGGGCGGCAGCGTGGAGGCTGCCTTTCACCGCCTGGTGGCGCGCGCCGGCACCTTACTATGCCGGTGCGGCGCGAGATCGCGGGCGTCCGGTGCGCCTGCCACACGTCTTCGTTTTGTAATATTACGTATTATTCGCTTTTGACAGACTGCTATTATCTATACATATTTCATTTCTCAGTCGCAAGAAGGGGTTTTGACGTTTCCGGCCGGAATTTTTGAACCGCGTCGCTGAAATCATCTTGTTCCACCGGCTCCGCCGCGAGGATATGGGCGCGATTGTCGATATCCAGTTTGCCCGGCTGGCGAAACTTTTGGAGGATCGCAAGATCGCGCTCGAGCTAGAGCCCGAGGCCCGCGTATGGCTTGCGGCGAAGGGCTATGATCCGGCCTATGGCGCAAGGCCCCTGAAGCGGGTGATCCAGAAGAACGTGCAGGACCCCTTGGCCGAATCGATCCTCGCCGGAGAGATCCATGACGGCCAGAAGGTCGCCGCCGGCGCGGACAAAAATTGCCTCCTGATCACGGCAGGGCCGTGGCCGGGTTAGCTGCCTGAACGCCACGCAATTTGCAAAAGGCGCCAGGGTTTACGGCTTGGACACTCAGCCCTCCTTCGAGTGAGGGCTGAGCTGGACGATGCGCTTTAGTGCAAGTAAATCCATTTCGCAACTGAAGGAACGCCGTTATTACTTATCGCAAACATCATGTAGTAACCTTGCTGGGCAAGTGAATGTGGATGACCTCCATGCGGCGCGGTTAAGGTTAATCGGGTAGGATTGGCATGATCATGGATGTATGGCATTTCCAGAACCTTTTGCTCAGTGTCAGTTTCGTGCGTTACAGCCATCGGCCTTACCAGGACTACTTTAACGATAGCCGATGCGTCAGGCGACTCAATGACAAAGCTTTGCCCGTGATGCACCAGACTTGGAGCGGATGAAATTACTGGCCTTGCCCCATTGAACAAATATGGGGGACTGAAAATCTCAATCGCCGTATTGTTCCATGCCGCCATCATCACTTGCCCGCTCGGCAATAGCAACGCTACCGAATGATAATCTCTGATCGAAGGTAACGCCGACATAGCTGACCATGAGTTGGTCTGGGGATTGAATAATGTGCAGGGAGAGTTTTGGTTTTGGATGCCCCCGCACACAAATACATTCCCATCAGGCAGCAAGACCTCGCTGCATAGTCTTCGGTGTGCGCCATCTTGAAATGCTATAGCTGCTCCCAAGTTCGTTGCTTGCGACAGCGAAGTTGCATCAATGATTTCGTAGGTGTTATTAGTAGATGCATCTGCGCCGCCTACCGTCAGAATACGAACGTAGGGGGAGGTGTTGCTGAGCAACATAACAGACATGCCTTTTGTCCGGTCTGGCATGGAAGGCGAAACGGGTGCAATATTATTCCAGACACCCGTATCGACTCCGGTAAATGCGAAATAACCGGATTGATCGTCGCCCGCGAATGGACCGCCGCCCGCTCCCGCGCTTGCCCAGCCTGTTCTGGAATAAAAGATACTGTGATTAGGCAGCAGGTGAAGACCGGGGTACAAATTTGGAAAGGGCTTGTCGTCTCCTGACGTCACTTCTGTAAAACTGTCGGAAGCCTCATCATAGATTTCCATGTCACCGCTGCCATGGCCGCAGACAACCAAAATTTCGTGGCTATTGGCGATTCGCTGGTCGCCTAGTGTCAAAACAGTAGGATACCATCGATTATGAACCATGCTACCAGTGGTTCTTGTCCACGTTTTGCTTATTGGGTCAAATTTATAGCCCCACTTCGCCTTACCGTGGGGCCCATATCCACCGCCACCAACAACCAGTAGCCGCCCGTCCGACAGAAAGGAATGTCCGCCGCAGAGCACTGAGTAGCCTGACATAACATCAGGTGTCTGGTGCGGCTGGTTAACTGGGTCTTCAAAAGTAGCAGGGGTTGTATCATCCGGATTCCAGAGCAAAGTCGTTTCATCCGCTGTGATAAACAGAACCTTGCCGGTGTGTAACAGTGCTGCATGGACTATGCCATCGTTCGTACCTGGCCCCCTGCGAG
>JBQTKC010000407.1:0-3105 GCA_052386575.1 Beijerinckiaceae bacterium | reverse complement strand
GTGATCACGATCGTATCGTGCTCGGTTGGTTTTCGTCCACATCGGCGGCTCCTCCTCGAATCAGGCCGCCTCCCTTGAATCACAAATGATTCATATGATTCAACAACTTTCGAGACGGACACTTAGTTTAATCAAGCGGAATTTTCGATGCGCCAAGCGCTCCATTCCCTGCACATTCAAACCAGCGGCAAGGGTCTTGTCGAGGTCTCCCGAAAAGTGTCCGGCTGGGTGACGGAGCAAAACATCGCGACCGGCCTCTTGACGATTTTCTGCCGCCACACGTCGGCCTCGCTGCTCATTCAGGAAAACGCCGACCCCGGCGTCCAAACGGATCTGGAACAATTTTTCGAGGAAATCGCGCCCGAAGACATAACGCGCTATGTCCACAAGACCGAGGGTTTGGACGACATGCCGGCCCATGTCAGGGCCGCGCTAACTCAAACGCAGCTCGCCATTCCGGTCGTCTCGGGGCAGATGATGCTTGGGACCTGGCAGGGCATCTATCTCTTCGAGCATCGCCGCGCGCCGCACCGGCGCGAGATTGTGCTCCACCTTTTGGGCGAGTAATTGGCGCCCTTGCTCCTTTCTGGACCGGCTTCTTTCGATCGCGCTTTGTCCGATTCGAAAATCGAACACCCAACCAGATTTTCGGGCTAACGTTAAGCGCCACTATTTCGGGTGCGAGCCCTGGCCAGGGCTCGCCGCGGCGCGATCGGCCAAAAAGATAAAAATTGCACATTCCGGAATAACAAAACGCAACAGCCGTGTGAGACAGGTTTGGAGAACAGGAGAGACGCGCCGGTTGCAGGCTCGCTCGATCCATATTCGAGATAATTTTTTGGATCCATCGCGGGCGGCGCCGAAACATCGATCCATTTTCCGAGGAACATTGAACGATGCAGCGCGCATTTGCCACTCTTGCCGGCCAATATGATGTCCGGCTCATTTTCGTCGCCGGATTGATTTGCATTGCCGCCTGCTTGATATCGGTGAATCTTTTCATTCGCGACAGTGACGCGGAGAAAAATCGGCCCCTTCCATGGTTGCTCGTGGCGGCCACCGTCCTAGGCGGGGGCATGTGGGCAACCCATTTCATCGCGGCGCTGGCCTATGAGCCTGGTTTTCCGATAATCTACGATGCCGGTTTTGTCGCGATTTCGTTCCTGGCCGCGATAGGGGCGGTCTGGCTCGCGATGTTTGTCGTGCACCGGTATACGGCTCCCATGCTTGGCGGCGCGATGATCGGGGCGGCAATCGCCGCGGAGCGTTATATCGGGATGGCCGGATTGCGGGCGCCCGCCCAACTGCACTGGGACGCCTTCTATGTCCTGGCGTCGATAGCAATTGGGATGACCGCCGCCGCCGCCGCGACGCGGGTCTTGTCTCGGGAACCAGCCTTGCGGGGCCGCTTGGCGGCCGCGGTGCTGCTCGTCTTGGCGATTGTCGGTCTACATTTCACGGCCATGGCGGCCGTCACTCTCGTGCCCGATCCGCTGATCGCGGTGTCTGGCCATGCTGTCGCCCCAAGCGTTTTCGCCGTCCTGATCGCCACGGTAACGGTTCTCATCGCCGGTCTCGGTCTGCTCGGCATGATCGTGAACAACAATTTGGCGTTGAAGGCCACGCACGAGGCGGGGCGGCTTCGGCGCAGCGAGGACCATTTGGCGCGCGCTCAGAAGATCGCCCATACCGGCAGCATCGAGCAGGATTTGCGAACTGGCGCCATCGCATGGTCAGGCGAAACCTACCGGCTCTTCGGTCTCGATCCGAATCTGCCAGCGCCTGTGGGGGAAGCTTTCCTCGATCTCATTCATCCCGACGATCGCGCCGCGTGTGAAACGCAGGGACCGGCAAACCAAACCGTCAGCGCTCGCCAGCTTTCCGGCCTGCCGCGCGTTTCCTCAAAGTTTCGGATCGTCCAGCCTTCGGGCGCGGTGAGACAGGTTCAGCACGAATCGGAATTGATTTTGGATCAACATGGCGCACCGGTCCGCTGGATCGGGACATACCGGGATGTGACCGAGGCTCATGAGGCGGAAGAATCGCTCAAATTGGCGTTCGAGGAGAATCCGGGTCCAATGTGGCTCTTCGATTGCGAAACGCTGAATTTTTTGGCGGTGAACAACGCGGCGATCGCCCATTACGGCTACGATCGAGACTCGTTCATGAAGATGACCTTGCTCGACATTCTGCCGCAACAGGACAGGGACCCAGTCAAGCAAGCGATTCTAAATAGCTCCGATGCGGGCGGAATCCCCTGCCACGTTTGGCAACATGTGAAAGCGGATGGGACGGAAATCGACGTCCTCACCTATTGGCGCAGCCTTGCGTTTCGCGGCCGGCCCGCGCAGTTTGTCGCGATCATTGACGTGACGGCGAAGCACCAGGCCGAAGCGCGCATCGCCCATATGGCGCATCACGACGCGCTGACCGGTTTGCCAAACCGGATGTTTTTTCATGAACATCTGGAGCACGCGCTTCAGGGCGTGCGCCGGTATAATGACACGCTTGCCATACTTTATCTCGATCTCGACCGGTTCAAGAACGTCAACGACGTTTTGGGGCACCCTGCCGGCGACAAGCTTTTGGTGGCTGTGGCGGAGCGTCTGCGCACGTGCCTGCGCATTTCCGACATAGTCGCTAGATTCGGCGGCGACGAATTCGCGGTCCTGCAATTGGGGCTCGCCGGCCCGCATGAGGCGGGCGCTTTGGCCGATCGCATCGTGACACTGTTGAGCGAGCTTTACGATATCGATGGTCAACTGGTCGAGATCGGCGCCAGCGTCGGCATCGCGCTCGCCCCAATTGATGGGGAGACCGCCGATCAACTGCTGACCAACGCCGACATAGCGCTCTACCAGGCCAAGGAAGACGGCCGGCGCACCCACTGCTTTTTCCAACCCCGCTTGGGCGCCAGCGTTCAAGCCCAACACACCCTGGCACTCGAAATGCGCAACGCACTCGGTGCTGGTGAATTAGAGGTCTATTATCAGCCTCTCGTCACGCTCGAGACCGGCGTCATTTGCGGCTTCGAGGCGCTGCTTCGCTGGCACCATCCTCAGCGCGGGATGGTGGCTCCGGCGAAGTTCATTCCGCTCGCCGAGG
>JBQTKC010000406.1:0-7928 GCA_052386575.1 Beijerinckiaceae bacterium | reverse complement strand
CGCGACCACCTCGTCGATCCTCAAATCCATCCAGAGGCGCCCCAACCGGGTCAAGTCATACTTCCACGCAAAACACGTGCGCTACGCCGCGTGAAGTGTCACCTATAATGATAGGCTATTAGTAACGGTAGAGCGAGCACCGGAATGCTCAGGGCTTGTGCTCCTCGCGCCATTTCCTGACGGCGGCCAGCGTATTCTCGATGTGTTTTTCCGCTTCGGAATCGGAGTAGTCGTAAAGTATCTTTCCCTCGGGCGAAATCATGTACGATATGCGGTTGGCGAGGAGCAGGTTTGGGCCATGAGCCAAACATCAAGCTGACCCGCTGCTTGCTCCCCGCTAGGCCGCGGCGTTCAAAGCCATTTCCGCCTTGATGCGCGTCCATGGAACGAAAATCGTGCCCTGCTCGTCCCGCTCGATTAAACCGGCGTCGATCAACAAGCACACATCGGCGTGCGCACCCCGGTAGTCGCGATCGAGCAACCGCGCGAGCGCCCGGACCGAAAGGGGGCCGTGATTGCGCAGTGCTCGCAACAAGCGCCATCGATTGGGCGTCAGCACCTTCAGCAGGCCGTCCATGCTCTCAAATGAGATATGGCCCTGTCCTTGTTTTCGCACGCCTTGATCCAATCGCCGCGCCATTTCCATTGAGCGGCGGGCGAAGCCATCAAGGGTCTCAACGTGGAGTTTGACCTCTTTCACTTTCGATCTCCCCTTTCACGTCCCGCCAAAAATCCGAAACAAGCGTCGCGAACGTTGTAAATTCGTACCGTTCTTCGCGATCCCGATAGTGACGGTGATCGCCCTTCCCTGTTTCATTGTCGTAGCCAATGATCCGCTGGCCATCTTTTCCATAGAAGAGTGAGTATTTCAAACCATGCGGCCGCTCCACCGTCGGCTTCGGTAACCGCCAAATCTTGATTTGAACTGTCGCACCGCCATCCAGAGTGAATTTCTGGCTTTCAATAAGTTTGGCGGACACCATATGTTTCATATAGCATATGGTGATTAACACATCAAGGTCCTAAATACGGCCAAGTGAAAAGATACTCCCGGCGCGCTCCTTAATACGACGCGACGGGCCGGGCTTTTGAAAGATGGACGCAACCGTGTGGCGCAACCCTGATGTTCAGGGCTTTTGCTCCTCGCGCCATTTCCTGACGGCGGCCAGCGTATTCTCGATGTGTTTTTCCGCGCCGGAATCGGAGTAGGCGTAAAGAATCATTCCCTCGGGCGAAATCACGTATGAAATGCGGTTGGCGAAGGCCGCGCCCGCAAGCGGAACGTTGAGCGCCGCGTCATAGGCCTTGATGACCGAAAAGCCGGGGCCGGCGCCAACCGGGAATTTGTCGCGGCACTCTTTGTTTGAGAAGTCGCGCTGCACCTCGATCTTGTCGCCCGAAATTCCAATGACGCTGGCACCAGCCGCCGCGATCCATGCTTTGAGCTTCTCTTGTTGCGCGCCGTTAAGTTGGCAGGCTGAGCCCACGGGGCCAAACCGCGCCAGCCCGTCGATTCCGTCTTCCTTGAACAGCCGGAACCAGCTGCAGATCGTGTCGTTGTCGACGAACAGAACCTTGGCGATCTCCCTGCCCCTGGTTAGCGCCGGGGAAATCGCGCGTATCTCGCGGCGCCATTCCGTTGCTCTCGACAAAACCCGCGCAATCACGGATTACAAGCGATGCGCCCCGGCTCGCCGCTTCTCGCCGATTTTTATGTTTGTCTCGGGTTTTTCACGGTGCTGCCGGTTCCCCTGGAGGCATCGAGGAGCGACCAGCATTCGCTCGCCAATTTCCCCCGCGCGGTGCGCATTCTGCCGGTGGCGGGCGGCCTCGTGGGAGGTATCGCGGCGCTCGTCATGGGGGTGGCCTCCGGGCTCGGATTCCCCCCGCCCCTCGCGGCGCCGCTCGCGATTTGCGCTTTGGTATTGCTCACTGGGGCAATGCACGAAGATGGGCTTGCCGATTGCGCCGACGGGTTTTTTGGCGGCGCGACCCGAGAGCGCAAGCTCGAAATCATGGCCGACAGCCGGATAGGCACGTTTGGCGCCGTGGCGCTCGTGCTTAGCCTCCATTTGCGGGCGGCGAGCCTTGCCCTGATCGCGAACGAAAGCCTAGGGCTCGCCATTGCGGTGCTGATCGGAGCGGCGGCCTTGTCCCGCGCGGCGTCGCTCATGCCCTTGGCCCTCCTTCCGCCCGCGCGGGAAAACGGAGCCGGTTTTGCCGCGGGAAAGCCGGAGCGAGCGGCGCTCGCCATGGCTGCGTGTCTCGCCGTTGTATTTGCCCTCGCTCCGGTCGTGGCGGGCGCGTCTCTGGCCCGCTCGCTTGCGGGCATTGCGGCGGCGGCAGGCGCGGCCTATGCCATTGTGCCGCTTGCTCGAAAACAAATCGGCGGCCAGACCGGGGATGTCGCGGGCGCCGCGCAGCAACTTAGCGAAATCACCTATTATCTCGCGTTCGCCGCTCGCATTTGACGAAAGGCTTCGCGCGCAACGGCCACGGGCCAAATCCCAGAATCGGACTGGCCCGAGATGGCTAAGCCCCCGCGAGGTATTGCGTCGGATCGACCGGCTTTGTGCCCTTGCGCAATTCGAAATGAAGTTGCGGCGATGCGACATTACCGCTCTGCCCGGATTTCGCGATCGTTTGCCCGCGCTTGACCGTTTCGCCGCGCTTGACTTCGATATCGCCATTATTCGCATAGGCGGAAACAAAGCCATTGGGATGCCGGATCAAAATCAAATTGCCGTAACCTTTTAACTCGTTCCCGGCGTAGGCGACGACGCCGCTCTCCGCCGCTTTGACGGAGGTTCCTTCCGGAACCGCGATATTGATCCCGTCGTTGCCGCCCGGTTTAAATCCTTGGATGATGCGTCCCCGCGCCGGCCAGCGGAATTCCGGGTTGGCCGCCTCCGTGGCCAAGGCGGTTTTTTTCGACTCCGCGGCGGGAGCCGGAGCAGGATCGCGCGCCGATGCCTTGGTTTCGCTAGACAACTTGGCCTGCGCCGTTTCCTGCTTTGCCGCGGGGGAGGTTTGCTTCCGCGCGGTGCCCGATTTCAAGCCTTCAGCCTGGCTCGCCAATGTGCGAGGGCGCGCGCCCGCCACCTTCGCCGGAGCCGCCGGTTTTCCCGGGGCGGAATTAGCGGCCACGCGAGCTCCGCTCGAAGCGGCAAAAGCGGCGTTATAAACCGGGACAACAACATGGGTTCCGGGCCGGACCTGCGACGCCGAGGCAAATCCATTTGTGCGAACGAGGGCATCGACCGGCACGCCATAGCGGGTTGCGAGAATCTGGGCATTCTCGCCTTGCGCGACGACGATCGGCGATCCGCCTTGCGCCGACCAGCCGGCGGCGCCTTTCGCATCTCGCGGCGGCGCGGCGGCGGCGGTCCTAGGGCTTGGCTGCGCCGCGGCGCTTGCCATTGGCGCGCTAAGCGGGCGCGACTGCACTGGAAAAGCCGGCGCTGGAGCCGCCGATGCCTGGCTGTCGACGTTCGCCGAAGTCTGGAACGGGTTGGACAAAGGATCGCTCAGACGCTCGGAATTTGCGCAACCGGCAAGCAAGCAAGCGGCAACGCCGCTCATGGCCAGACGAACCGCGAATCGTGCTCGGGAAATACAAACTAACTCACTCATGACGCAACCCCACCGGCGCAATGCCTTTCCACGCCATTACGTGCAGATTAAGTTAAAGGACGGTTTAAGGATGAACGAATGGTCACGAAAAAACGGACAAAATGAAATTTCTTCGCAAACCTGTCCTGGCCCCTCAAAGCGCCAATGCTTCGCCTGGCAAGAGCGCCTGCAGCCGGGACGGGCAAACCGGGATCTCAATGACGCCGCCGTCACTGTTGCGCGCGATCTTGGCGATATGCTGGCGCGACATGGACTGCAGATCGGGCCGCGCCGCGACGAGCAGCCCATCCTCGCTGAGCGCCGCAACGAGATTTTCCGGAATTTTGGCAAGGAAACCCTGGACGATCACCCGGTCGAAGGGGCCTATGCCCGGCAAGATCGCCAGACCATCGCCAAAGACAACCCCGGCGTTGGCAATGGCCAGCCGCGCGAGCCGTGCCTCGGCCTCAATCGCAAGGCTCCTAAATCGCTCGAAGGTGAGTACTTCCCGCGTAAGCTTTGCGAGCAACGCTGTCGCGTAGCCAGATCCGGTTCCGATTTCGAGGACGCGATGACGAGGCAAGGGCGCCAGTGCCTCGATCATCTTGGCGGTGAGCCAGGGTTCGGGAAGGGTTTGGCCGCAACGCAGCGGCAGCGCGATGGCCCGCCGCGCCAGATCGGCAAAGCGGTGCGGCACGAAAATCTCGCGCGGGACAATCTCGAGCGCCCGCAAAAGGTTGATGTCCTGGATTCCCCGCGCGCGCAGATCCATGAGGAACGCCGCCTTGTTTTGCGCCTCGATCCCTTGTTCCTCCGATCCGGGCGGCGGCTGGTCGAGGGGCATTTGAAGGTCTGCCTTGGTTAGCGCAAAATAAGCGCAAGGCGCGTGCGCGTCGCCTCGTCAGTCAAATCGTGCTTGAGCGGCGTCACCGAGATATTGTTTTGCGCCAACGCTTCAAGGTCTGTGCCATGGACGGGAATTGAATTGCCGCGCGTGAACGAGATCCAATAATAGGGGATACCGCGCCCGTCCGCCCGTTCATGGATTGTTGCCATTTGCGCGTCGCGCTGGCCCTGGATACTGACCGCTATCCCCTTGACCGCCTGCGGCGGACAAGCCGGAAAATTCACATTGATCGCGATATTTGCGGGTATGCCCTCTGCAAGGATTTTGCCGATAAGGCCCGGCGCATGAGCTTCGGCGCATTCCCAAAAACTTTCGTCGCGCCCGATCGGGCCATAGGCCTGGGAAAGGGCAATAGCGGGCAGGCCGAGGCTCGCCGCTTCCAAAGCGCCCGCCACCGTGCCGGAATAGATCACGTCATCGGCGACATTCTGGCCGTTATTCACGCCGGCAAGGACGAGATCGGGCCTTCTGCCTTCGAGTAGCCTGCACACGCCCAGAATGACGCAATCGGTGGGCGTGCCCTTTACCGCGAAATGCCGTTCCGAGATTTTGCGCAGCCGCAAGGGATCGTTGAGCGTCAGCGAATGGGCGACGCCGGACTGGTCGTATTCGGGCGCGACGACAAAAACATCGTTCGACAGAGTCTTGGCGACGCGCTCCAAGAGGGCGAGGCCCGGCGCGTAAATGCCGTCGTCATTGGTAATCAGAATGCGCACGCGCGCGGTCCTCAAACTTTCTTAATTGTTTCGATGCCGCCCATATAGACGCGCAATGCCTCCGGCACGGTGACGGAACCGTCGGCGTTTTGATAATTTTCCAAAACCGCGACAAGCGCGCGGCCGACCGCGACGCCCGAGCCGTTGAGCGTATGGACAAAGCGCGGCTTGCCATCTTGGGCGCGGTAGCGCGCGTTCATTCTGCGCGCCTGAAAATCGCCGCAGACGGACACCGAGGAGATTTCGCGGTAGCGGTTTTGCCCCGGCAGCCAGACCTCGATGTCATAGGTCTTTTGCGAGGCAAAGCCCATGTCGCCGGTGCAGAGCGTCACGACACGGTAGGGAAGTTTCAGCCGCTTCAACACTTCCCCGGCGCAGAGCAGCATGCGGTCGTGCTCGGCGAGCGACGCTTCGGGCGTGGTGATCGAGACGAGCTCGACTTTTGTGAACTGATGCTGGCGGATCATGCCGCGCGTGTCCTTGCCGGCCGCGCCCGCCTCGGCGCGAAAGCACGGCGTGCAGGCGGTGAAGCGCAGGGGCAGATCTTTTTCGTCGAGGATTTTTTCGCGGACGAGATTGGTGAGGGGCACTTCGGCGGTGGGGATGAGGCCGAAGCGCTTGGCCTTCCATCTTGGCGAGTCGGCATTTTGCTCATGGGTGACGTCGGTGTCCGCCATGATTGCTATGGCAGCGGCGTTGTCAGCCTGACGCTCATTGATTGCATCGACATCCGCTCGTGAAAATGGTCCTTCGCCAGGCCCTACGCTGCTTTTTGCGAATCCAAGGATAGATTGACGTAAGTGCTCGCGCCACAGAGCAATCGGCGTCCTAGGATCGGTGAAAAATTGGTCCTCCTCGAACTTCGGCAATTGCGCCGTGCCGAACATGGCCTCGTCGCGCACAAGGATCGGAGGGTTCACTTCCGTATAACCATGCTCGCTCGTATGCAAATCAAGCATGAACTGAGACAGCGCCCGTTCCAGCCGCGCGAGCGCGCCCTTGTTCACGACAAAGCGCGCGCCGGAAATTTTTGCGGCCGTTTCGAAATCCATGAGGCCGAGCGTATCCCCGATGTCGAAATGCTCCCTCGGTTGAAAATTCATCACGCGCGGCTCGCCGACACGGCGAAGCTCGACGTTGTCGTTCTCGTCGCGGCCGTTGGGAACGCCGGCTAGGGGAATATTGGGGATTTCTGATAGCGCATTTCGCAAATCAACCGCGGATTGACTTTCCTCAAATTCAGCGATCGATATCGCGCGCTTCAATTCCGTAACTTCCAGCTTGAGTGCTCCGGCGCGCGCCGAGTCACCCGTCTTCATCGCAGCGCCGATATCCTTCGATGCCGCGTTGCGCCGTTCTTGCGCGGCCTGCGATTTGGCAATCGCGGCGCGGCGTTTGCCGTCAAGCGCGAGGAGTTTTTCGGCGAGCGGTTCGAGGCCCCTTCTTTTGAGCCCGCGGTCAAAAAGCTCCGCATTCTCGCGAATCCATTTGATGTCGTACATGGGACGCTTCCAAAATTCTCGGCGAGAGACTAAGGCCCCTGCCCCGCCGACTTTGCCCGGCTCTTCTCGATCATGCCGACGGACCAGATCGACAGCTCGTAGAGACCCAACCCCGGAACGGCAAGCGCCAACATGGAGAATATGTCGGGCGGCGTCAAAATAGCGGCGGCAATAAAGACAAGCACGATGGCGTAGCGCCTCAGCCGCCGCAAAAAATCCGACGTCACGATGCCGACGCGCCCGAGAAGCGTCAAAACGACCGGCAATTGAAACGTTATTCCGAACGCGAAGATCAAGGTCATGATCAGCGAAAGATATTCGCTGACGCGCGGCAAAAGCTCGATTTGCGCGCGCCCCGGCTCCTTGGCCTGCTGCATGCCGACAAAAAAGAGCAGCAAATTCGGCATGACGATGAAATAGACGATCAGCGCGCCGGCCGCGAAAAACACCGGCGTGGCGATGAGATAAGGCGCGAAGGCATTGCGTTCGTGCTTATAGAGGCCCGGCGCGACAAAGGCGTAAAGCTGCGCGAAAATCACCGGACACGAGAGATACGCGGCGGAAAAAATTCCGACCCTGATTTGGGTAAAAAAATATTCCTGTGGCGCGGTATAGATCAGCCGTGCATCCGGACCCGCGGCATGTTCGAACGGCACGACCAAAACATTGTAAATGTCCCTGGCAAAATAGAAACAGACGACGAACATTACCACGAAGGCAGCGAGCGCCTTGATGAGCCGCGCGCGCAGCTCGATCAAATGGTCCATCAAGGGCGCCTTTGTCGCCTCGATATCGGCATCGGTCATGGGTGGCTCGTTCCGGAAGGCATGGGTTACTTTCGTGCAGCCGGACCGGGGCGCCTAAAACAGTCACCCTATATCTTGCATCTTCGCGCCGTCCGGCACCGTGCGGCGGGGCGCGTCCCCGATCTCAGCCGCGAGCGCATCGGCAAGCGCCCGCATCTCGCCGTCGATCGTCAAAGCGGCGGGCGGCACTTGGCCTGGCGCGGCCGCGCCGGGCTCAGGGGCTACCGGAGCTATTCCGGCGGCAAGCAAGGACTCGGCGCCTTCCTCCGGGTTTTCGGGCAAGTGTGGCATGTCAATCGAATTCAAGTGCGACGCCGCATCGTGCGGGGCGGCTATCGCTGGCGCAGCCACGGCGGAAAGAGGCGCGGGCTTTCCGGCCGCGTCA
>JBQTKC010000405.1:0-6298 GCA_052386575.1 Beijerinckiaceae bacterium | reverse complement strand
GCGCAGATCCCGCGAGTAAGCTTTTCCCGTCACGCTTCCCTCCGTCGAATCAACGGTGAAAGGGAATCAGACTTCTCGCTTCACGCGAATCCCCAGGACGATTCCATCAACAATGAACTTGCTCTAGCGCAAGGATGTGGGTAAGGCGCCAGCCTTGTCCACATATCCACAGGCCGCCCGGATAAGCAAGCTTCCGTCGGCTTTCTGCCCATCAAGGGCGGAATGTGGCCGTTCGGTATTTTGGAAGCTGATCCACTCGCCACGCTCGGCCGAAAAGCCGTCCGTCATCTCGTGCAGATGGACGGCCTCGTATTTTAGCGAGCACCACAGACGTTCGATGAAGATGTTATCCATGCACCGCCCGCGCTCATCCATGGAGATCGTGACTTTCGCAACCTTGAGAGCGCCCGTGGAGATGAGCATCGAAGCTGGTGAACTGGCTGCCCTGGTGGGTGCTGAAGATCTCGGGCCGGCCGAATTCCGCCAGCGCCTCGTTCAACGCTCGACACAGAACCCGGAATCCATGGTGTTCGACTGGGCATCGTCAGAGACGCACGAGACGTTGAGCGACTGAAGGTGCACGGCCTTCGTGCCGATCAATTCCGCGCAATGGCGCGGCATCCTTTGCGTTCAAGAAGAGCGCACCGCCGCCCCCGGCAAGCACGGTCGCCTGGAACGGGCGGCGCTGCAAATCCCAAAGCATCCGGCGCGCGCCCATTTCGTGCTGGCCAAGGTGCGCGTCCATGACTGTACCGGCGGCGAACTCGCCATTTTCCACGGCCCGCGCTGCCTCGTGCGCTGGCGCCATGGCGAGCCGGACGCCGAAACTCGACATCTTCTCTGGCGCCTCTCCCGCTTTCGCGCCGGAGCACGCCTGTGGACGGCGTGGACGAGCCACTCGCCCACCCGCCCGCAGGACACCAGAAACAAAAGCGGTAAATTCATGTGCTACATAAACCTTTCAAGTTTAGGTGCTCGCTTTTTTACCACTCCTTTTCGATGTCAGTCCCTCCGGCGCACCGCCGATGACGATTCACGCGGAAGGCTGCAGAAATTGCGACATTTTGGCGTGGCTCGCCGCCCGGCGGCTCGTTACCTGCCACCGAGCGTGAGAAAATGCGGCGCCCGCGATCGGGATATTTCTTGAATCGCGTCTCGATCCCGCGTGACGCGCACGCAGCGCGCGCGAATAGCGGCGAACATATCGAGCCTGCCGGCACTCATTTTCCGGGAGTTTTATTTGCCATTGTGTACGATCTTGCCCGCCGTCTGAAACTGGCGCCGGCGCACGGATACACGCGCGGGCTCGTTAAAAGTGCGCGCTTGAGGCGGGCGCCCCGCCGGCAACGAAGCGTTGCCGCGCGCGGATGCTTGCCGCTCCCAACTAAAAGACCGGCACTGCCCGCGCGTTGAGGGCTTGCGCTAGACTAGCCAAGGCCTTGGCCCGCTTGCGAAAGAAAGTATGTGGCGCCCAATGCTTTTCGGCGCAGAGCTTCTTGATCGATCTCTTCCGCGCGGTGCGTAACGCCCAGAGGGTCGCGACAAGCGCCATGCCGGAATCCTCGGCGCGCAATTCGCTCAGCCACGTGAACGCCGTTTCCATATGGGTAATGTCGGCGGCGCTCGGGCGGATCACGGTACGATTGGCGGCCTGCTGGCGCGTCTGGCGTTCGCTCTCTTCGAGCTCCGCTTGGGCAAGTTGATCCGCCCATTCGATGAGCGTGCGCGGCCAATGCCCGCCGGGCTTGCGGGGGCCAAGCACACGCGGCAAGCGGTCGAGGGTGACAAAGGCTTCGACAAGCCGTTTGCCGACATGTTCCGCGTCCCAAAGCGGCGGCAAGGTTTCGCGCCCGGAAACCAGCGGCGCCGTGCACCGGCTCGTCATTGCTTCCTCATCCATCGCATCCATGCTCAAACTCCGTCGTCGAGGATATTGTCGAGGAGGTTGGGGTCGGTCGCGACCTCCAGCAGTAGGAGGCGAATGAGTGCTTCCCGAGTGATGCCGCGCTTGGCCGCCGCCGCCTCGAACGGGATCGCTGCCTCGAGTGGCAGCGGCCACGACATGGCGGCGGCCGCGCGAAACGCGAGGCCGAATCGCATGGCCTGCTGGTGCACATTGTTGTGGGTCGAGGCGATGATGGGGTCCCGCGCGATGCGTACGGCGTCCCAGCCAAGACCCATGAGAAACCCGAGGCGGGCGATTCGCTCGCCGGTCCAATGCGATCTGTGGATTTCTGTTGCAACCGTCACGGCAAAATCTCCTTGGCTTTATCGAGCGAACAACGGAAGCGTCGTTTCTCCGCTCTCTTATATACGGTAATATTACCGCAGTTGTCAAGGTCAATTTACCGAATGCATTCGTCTCGGTGATCGGTTACTCTACCGCTATGAAACTTGAAGACATTCTCGCCCGAATCGAAGGCCGCCTGCTGGCCTTGGGCCTCTCCGCGCACGCCGCGTCACGCGCCGCCAACCGGCCGGACGCCATTCGCAATTTGAAGCGAGCGCTCAAAAACCATGACCGGCGCGGGATCACGACCGAAACCCTGGTGGCGCTTGCCCCGGTCTTGCAAACGACCGCCGCCTGGCTGCTTGAAGGCGTGGGCGACCCGGCTTCCGGTAATCTCGTGCGGGTCGTTGGGCGCATCGGCGCCGGCGCCGAAATACAGCCGGAGCTCGAGCAAAACTCTCCCGAAGGTTTGTACGACATCGAGGTGCCGTTTCCGGTCTCGGCCGAGGCGATCGCTTTCGAGGTCGAGGGCAACAGCATGTGGCCGCGGTACGATCCGGGCGACGTGATCATTTGCGGGCGAAAGGTCAGCAACGCCGAGGATTTCATCGGTTGGGAAGCCGCCGTCGCGACCGCGGACGGCAAACGCTACCTGAAGCGAATCCAGCGGGGAGCGGCAGGCGGCACCTTCGATCTTGAAGGTCATAACGCCGCGCCGATCCGGGGCGTCCGGCTCGCATGGGCAGCGGCAAGCAATATGGTTGTCAGATCCGGTCAATGGCACCGGAGATAGGTTTTGGAGTTAGGTAATAATACCTTGACATCGGTATATATACCTGTCATAGGCCGGGCTTCTCCGGAGCCTGCCCATGCCAAACCGCCCGGCCGCCAGAGCCAATGCCGAAGCCGCGCTGCGCGCGCAAGCAAAACGCACCGCCCTCGTTCTGATCAAGGATCGGGCGCGCGCCTACGCCAAGCGGCCGATGTCGCTGGAAAATGTCAGTCCCGGCCTTTCCGCCGAAGCGCCCGAGACGATCATTGCCATAGCCAAGCATCTGATCGCCCTTGAGAGAAATTCGCCGCGCAGGTGGTTCGGGTTTGGCGGGGAAGTCCCGCTCCTCAACGCCAAGGCGATTTTGCTTTCGGCACGCGCCCTCCGCCGGGACAAAAGACGGCGAGCCCGCGGTTAATGACATCAGTCCATGGCATGACACGGCCCCAATCCTATAACTAGGCGCGGTGTCCTCGATGATACCTCCCCGAAACATTCTGGTAAGATCGAGCCGCAGATCGGCCATAGTCCTCGCTCACGTCAAGGCACGCGCGCAAAATGTCCGCATTTCTTCCGGCCGAACCGGCGCAGGTGGCGGAGTGTGTCGCCGAGGCCGCGGCAAGGCGCACGCCGCTTTCGATCCTTGGCCTTGGGTCGAAGTCGGCACTCGGCAGGCCGATGAATAACCCCGGCCGCCTCGATCTCTCCCGACTCGACTGCGTCACCTATTATGAGTGTGGCGAACTCGTCTTCTCGGCGCTTGCCGGAACACCCATCGTAACCATCGAGACGATGCTCGCCAAGAACGGGCAAGAGCTTGCCTTCGAGCCGATGTCGTTTGCGGCGCTTTACGGCACGGGGCGCGGAACGATCGGCGGCGCAATTGCGGCCAATCTCTCTGGTCCGCGCCGGATCAAGGCGGGCGCGGCGCGGGATTTTGTCTTAGGGATCAAGGCGGTGTCCGGCCGCGGCGAAGTCTTTAAGGCCGGCGGCCGGGTCGTGAAAAACGTCACCGGCTATGATCTGTCGCGCGGGCTCGCCGGATCCTTCGGAACGCTCAGTGTGGCGACCGAAATCACCCTAAAAGTGCTTCCCCGCGGGGAAACGTCGGCGACTTTGATACTGACCGGCCTCGATCCGGCGCCCGCCGTCAACGCGCTTTGCGCCGCGATGGGCGCGCCGGCCGATGTATCCGGCGCCGCGCATTTGCCGCCGTCCGCGGCGAGGACGCAAGGGTTTTCGACTTCGATCACGGCGTTGCGCCTGGAAGGTTTCGCGCCATCCGTCGCCGGGCGTCTCGACCATCTCGAAGCGATGCTGAAAGATCTTGCGCCAATGGCGCGTCTCGACGCGCCTGCTTCGCAAAACCTTTGGCGCGCGGTGCGCGACGTCGAACCGCTCGCCCGCCCGCGCGAAAAAATCATCTGGAAAATTTCCGTGGCACCAACCGCCGGGCCAAAAGTCGCCGAGACGGTTTTTCGCGCGCATTCTTCTGAAGCGCTGTTCGATTGGTCGGGCGGCTTGGTCTGGCTTGCGCTCGATCCTTGCCCTGGCGCGGCGGCAAGCCTCATTCGTCAAGCGGTTGCGGAAAATGGCGGCGGCCATGCCACTCTCATTCGCGCGCCGGAAGAAGCCCGGGCGGCACTACCGGTCTTCGAGCCGCAGCCGCAGCCGCTCGCCGCTTTGTCGCGGCGGCTAAAGGCGGCATTCGATCCTTATGCTATTTTGGAGCCGTGCCGCATGTTTGCGGAATTTTGAAAATGCAGACGAATTTTTCCCCTGCGCAGCTCAAAAATCCGGGCACAGTGGAGGCCGAGAAAATTCTCCGCGCTTGCGTCCATTGCGGCTTCTGCAACGCGACCTGCCCAACCTTCGTGCTGCTCGGCGATGAACTCGATTCTCCGCGCGGACGCATCTACCTTATCAAGGACATGCTCGAAAGAAACCGGCCCGCCGATGCGCTGACGGTGAAACACATCGACCGCTGTCTTTCCTGCCTCGCCTGCATGACGACCTGCCCATCCGGGGTGCACTATATGCATCTTGTCGATGCGGCGAGAAGCCATATCGAAAGGACTTATCATAGGCCGCTTGGTGACCGCCTGCTCCGGTCTTTTCTCGGCGCCGTTCTGCCTTATCCGAACCGTTTCCGGTTTGCGCTCGCCGCCGCGGCCTTGGCGAGACCCTTCGGCTCTCTCGCGCCGCGTTTTGGCCGGACAGGGCAACGCCTTGCCGCGATGCTCCGCATAGCACCTCGCCGCATCAAACAAGCCGCCGGTCCGCCCTCGCGCGTGATCGTCCCCTCTAGAGCGCCCGTTGCCCGTGTCGCCCTTCTCGGCGGCTGCGTGCAGCAGGTGTTGCGGCCAGAAATAAACGATGCCGCGACGCGCTTGCTGGCCAGGTTCGGAATTACGGCCGTGCCTATAAAGGGCGAGGGCTGCTGCGGCGCGCTCCTTCACCATCTTGGCAAGGAGGCCGGGGCGCTCGTTCAGGCGCGGGCCAACATCGATGTTTGGACAGCGGAAATCGAGGGGCATGGACTAAAAGCGATTTTGATCACGGCTTCTGGCTGCGGCACCATGATCAAGGATTATGGATTTTTGCTGCGCAATGAGCCGGCCTACGCGGCAAAGGCGGCGCGCGTTTCCGCGCTTGCCAAGGATGTGACGGAATTTTTGGGCACGCTCGACTTGCCTCAACCGGCGCGGCCTAGCGGCCTAATCGTCGCCTATCATTCCGCCTGCTCGATGCAGCATGGCCAAAAGATCGACGCCCTGCCACGGCGGCTCTTGACGCAAGCGGGTTTTAGGATGCGCGACATACAAGAAGGGCATTTGTGCTGCGGTTCGGCGGGCACATATAATATCTTGGAGCCGGAGATTGCCTTGCGGCTGCGCGAGCGCAAGATTGCAAACATCACGCAAGTTGCGCCCGATTTCGTCGCTACCGGAAACATCGGCTGCATCGTGCAGATCGCGAGCGGCACGTCGATCCCGGTGCTCCATACGATCGAAGCACTCGACTTCGCGCATGGCGGGCCAACGCCGGAAGGCCTCGCGCGCGTTTCGGGCTGAACACGTTGCCCCCGCCAGCAACACGGGCTCGATCAAGCGGATGACGGTTTCAATCGCGCCTGGCAGACGCCGGCATCTTGGCCAGCAAAACACAGGCAAATTCCTTAGCTTACGATAACCTGCAGTGAGCGTTCAATCTGAGCCTTATAAAAGGGCTTGGGGATAAAAGGCACGCCGCGTAGGCTAGATGGCAGCTGTTCTTGCGGCGAGGTTGTCGATCTA
>JBQTKC010000404.1:0-5021 GCA_052386575.1 Beijerinckiaceae bacterium | reverse complement strand
TTCGTGCGACTCACGCAAGCCGGAAAACCCAAAATGGTTGCCATCGTCGCCATCATGCGCAAAATCATCGTCAAACTGAACGCTCGGCTTCGTCCACAACAATTCGAAACATCATGGTAGATGACGGAGAGTCAATCAACCGGAAACCGTATGACGGTCCCGCATCCTGCACGCGAGATTGCGATAGGCACTTTGCGAAGCATCGAAAAACAATCCGGACTATCGCTTCGCGGGAGAGATCAGAGGTAACTGCAATGCGCCAGTATGTCGGCCTTATTCACAAGGAAGAGAAGAGCGACTATAGCGTTTCCTTCCCCGATTTTCCGGGTTGCGTCACCGCTGGTGCCACTTTGGATGAAGCCCGGGCGCTGGCCGAGGAGGCGCTGGCCTTCCATGTGGAAGGGATGGTGCAAGACGGCGAAGCGACCCCCGAGCCCTCCTCCCTCGAATCAATTATGGCCGATAAAGGGTGCCGCTCCGGCGTCGCGATCCTTGTGCCTTTGCGTTCTCCCGCTCCGAAAACCGTCCGAGTCAATATCACTCTGCCGGACGATGTTTTGAGCGCGATCGACCGCTATGCGGAATCACACGGCTATTCGCGTTCCGGCTTCATCGCCAAAGCCGCGCGGGACGCGTTGAAGCTTGAAGACGCCTGAACACGGAAGCGGCGGACTTCTCACATTTCGCAAAGCATTCGAGAAAGTCGAAAGTGAACAAATCCACTGCGGGTGGCGGCGCCGCCTACGGAGGTCAGCGATCCTTGAGTTCAAAGTTCAGATACGCTTTTCTGCCGCCGAGCGAGGAATGGGTTTTTCCGCGCCGGGCGCGCCGGCAAGACGATTCACAAAAATTCAGGCGCTTCGGCGGAGGGCTCAACGGGCTCAAATCATTGCGCGCCACTCGGCGTCGCGCCGAAAGCGCCGCCGAACAGTTCCGAGCCATTTTGGCTTTCGTAGGCGTATCTGCCTTCCTTATAGAAAAGATTTATTTTTAAGCCTCCACTGACGCTAAACGCGAGGCCGCCTTTATCAAGCTTGGGACTGCCATCAAGCAGCAGGTCGCTGTTCCACCCCGGAGGCGAGCAGCAGGAATGGGGAGCCTCGAGAGCCGTAATCGCCGCGCCGTTCCAAAAACCGGTGATGGCCGTGATCACATAGGAATCCGCCGCTCGTTCCTTGGTGGTTAGAGTGCCCGCCGCGGTGATTTTGGTATCGGGGTTGAGGTAGGACCAGTTCCACACCAAGTCCGCTCTCGCGTTAGTCGGCCATGCGACAGCGAGGATCGCCAACAAAGCTGGAGCTTTCAAGCCGCCGCTTGCTTTCGCCTTCATGGGCGCGTCTTTCTGATTGGTTTATGAGGCGCGAGCGCGGCTGCACAGGCCCAGCTTCCCATTCATCGCGCGGCTGAGCCCTTGCGTATCTGAACTTTGAAGTCAAGGACGGCGCACCCATCTCGGCTGTTGCCGAGATGGGCATTAGTGATGTCGAAATCGGGCAGGCCCGATTTCGATGCGCCGCCGCCTCCGGCGGTGCGATCCTTGAGTTCGAAGTTCAGATGCGCTTTCCTGCCGCCGTGCGATGAATGAATTTTTCCGCGCCACTCGCGCCAGGAAATGTGGCTGACCCTGCGGCACCCGCGCGATAATTGAGTGTTGATGCAGAGGCAGGCGAGCCGGAAACAGGGAGCCGCGGATGAGCGATTCGCTCGCACGCTTGTTTAAGAGCCTTACGACGGGCGTTTACGTAGTGGGTGTTGCTTATGGGGAAGCGCGCAACGCCTTCACCGCCGCCTGGATCATGCAAGTATCTTACGACCCGTTACTGTTGGCCTTGAGCATCAATCCGCGCCATTCTTCCTACGAGCTACTGAAGCAGGGCGGAGCGTTCAGCGTTAACGTGCTGAAGAAGGGCCAGCTGGAGCTTGCCGCCCTTTTTGGCGGGCGAGCGAGCGCGGGCAAATTGGCTTCGACGGAATGGACGCCGGGCCGTGCTGGGGTCCCCTTATTGCGCCATTCCCGAGCCTGGTTCGAATGTCAGGTGGTAAGCGAACATCCTGCCGGCGATCACGTGGTGGTGGTGGGAAGGGTGCTCGACGGCAGGCTCATCGATGCCAACTCCGAGCCCATGATTTATGGCGATACGGGCGCCATGGACGGTTCAGCTGCCCTGTTTCCCGCCAGTTTCGGCAAATGAACCAAGCCGCGATCGCGGCGAGAGCGCTCCTGATTGGGAGGAGCGGTTGGGTCATATGATGTGTTGAATTCAAACTTAAGATACGCTTTTCCGCCGCCATGCGATGAATGGGTTTATCCGCGCCACAGGCGCCTGCCTGCCCCATGGTACGAAAAACACGCGACGCTTCACTCGCGTTTGTCGCGGGCAAGCGCTGCTGCCAATTCGTCGCGACACACTCTATCCAGAGCTAACAAATCGACTTGCGCCAGCTTCCATAGCACGTCGGGCGCAATGCGTTCGTAATCGTGCCGCAGTACGTTGCCGATCCCGGCCACTTTCTGCCAAGGAATGTCTGATACGGTTTCCGGCTGATTGACTCGACCAAACAGGGGATTCACACGGTCTTGCGAAGCAGATAGGCTTAAGCGCCATGAGTCGGAGGTGACACATGGTAATGGTCTGCAGGCATTTGAGCGTGGAGGAGTTGGAAGAGCGGTACGTGGGATGTCGGGATGCCACCGCAGCACGGCATTTCCAGGCGATCTGGCTTTTGGCGCGGGGTCACACAGTTTCGCAAGTATCGGCAATAATAGCCTTCGGCGAGCGATGGATCGAACAATTGCTGGTCCGCTACAATGCCGAGGGACCCGAGGCTCTCGGCGACCTGCGCCGCCGCAACGGCGCATCGGCAACGATCCTGAAACCCGAGCTTCTCGCGAAGCTGCGTGACCAGCTTCGCGAGCCGCCACCCGATGGCGGGCTGTGGTCGAGCCGCAAGGTGGCAGACTGGATGGCGGATGAACTCGGCCTCACATCGGTCGCGCCGCAGCGGGGCTGGGAGGCATTGAAGGCGATCGGCTGGTCGATCCAGACGCCGCGTCCCAAAAACCCCAAATCGGCTTCGCCCGAAGAGGCGGCCGCATTTAAAAAAAGCTCACGGATGCGCTTGCCGAGGAGGTCGCCAAGCACCCCGGCAAAAAGGTCGAGGCCTTTGCGACCGACGAGCATCGCCTTGGCCTGAAGCCGGTCACCCGCCGCGTGTGGGCGCCCGTTGGCGAGCGCCCCATCGCGCATGGCCATCACCGGTTCGATTGGCTCTATGTCACGGCGTTTGTCTCACCGGCGACAGGCGAAACTTTTTGGTATCTATCGAACGGTGTGTCGAAGGAATTTTTCGAGGCACTGCTTGAAACCTTCGCGCGCGAAGCCGAAGCAGGCTTGAGCCGCATCATCCTTCTCGTGCTCGACAATGCGGGGTGGCATGGGCCGGCCAATCTCAAAATCCCCGATGGGATTCGTCTCGTTTATCTACCGCCCTATAGTCCCGAGTTGCAGCCCGCCGAAACTCTCTGGGCTCTCGTTGACGAGCCGGTCGTCAACAAGCACATTGCAACCCTCGCGGAACTCGATGCAACAATCGCCCAACGATGCGTCGTCCTCTCCGAGCAGCCCGAACAGCTCCAGAGCCGGACCGGATTCCATTGGTGGCCAAAACGGAGCGACCCGAATTAATTAACCGGAAATCGTATGAATGACAGGATTTTATGTCGTCAGGAAGATGACGGCTTGCTTCGGAGTTGATCTCGAGACCGCGCTCAACGAGCCATCTCTTCTGCCAATCCCGCTCAATATCTTCGAGTGAAACGCCAGCTAATACGCTCCGGATGTTTTCGATGGCCTCAACAATATCGGCTAACCGTGGCGTGATGGTGCGTTCTCGCATCAGAAGACGAGCACCGAAGTCTCTTCGATCCGTTTCCTCAGAACAGGGTGCAGGCTGTCCCGTGTCATGATGTCAGCTGTCTCGCCTAGGATGCTGGCGGTACGCTCTTTCACATCCATGAGTTCAAAGAGGCCGAGCTTTCCCTTTTCATGTTCGAAAAACAGATCGATATCAGAGTTTTCTGTCGCCTCGCCGGAGGCTGTCGAACCGAATAGATAGAGATGCTTGACGCCGAGCCGCTTGAATTCCGCCTCGTGTTCTTTCAATCGGCTTATGGCTTTGTCTCGGTTCATTATAAGTCTGTACAAAAATTTGAATATCGGCTTCTACAACTTTGTTTCCGAGTAATTGACGGCGCGGAATTGGGGTCCGTGCCTCGCTCCGCGAGGCCGCTCACTCGTGCTTCGAGAATCGCGCTGCGCGCGCTCCTCAGCATGAGGGGTTTTTTGTCTGGATTATTTCACTCCTCACCCATGTGAGCTGCAAAAGGCAGCGTCTCGAAGGGCGATGAATTCAAGGACGCGGCAACGCCGCGCCGCCCGCGCTGGTGCCAGAATTGTCCCGTGTCAGCAATGTTTCATAAACGAGCGCGATCGCATCCGGGCCAGCGCCCACTTTGCCGCGAAAGGGATTGTCGAGCGCGGCGATAAGGAAGATCACGACACCGAGAATGGACGCGAGGACCGCGCCGAGGATCATATGCACATGGATCTCCATGTCCTGTATCCAAATCAAGATGATGTTCATCAGCGCGCCAAACGCCACCACCCACCAAAGGACGGAGGGCAAACCCGTCGTGACATTGGCAAGGCGTGAGCGGCGAAGCTCGACGAGATGGTTGAACTGCCGCAGCGCTTCGGCGTGATAAATTTCCTCGCTTTTCTTGGCGGGCTCGAAGCCAGCCAGAATTTGAGACAGCGCATCGATTCGGGCGCTTCCGCCAGCCGGCACGATGCCAAGGCGCTGCCGCGGCCAACCGTCCTCGATCGTGTAGCGCGCATATTCGCGCAGCCCCACCTGCAATTGGCCGCGGACTGGCTGCGGGTAGCCGGCGAAATCGCGATAGAGGGCGGCGATGCTGGAAGCCTCCTTGTCGACAATGTCGCCGACGGTGGCGTAATTCT
>JBQTKC010000403.1:0-2993 GCA_052386575.1 Beijerinckiaceae bacterium | reverse complement strand
CGACCGTCCGGGATCGCAGGGGGGCTTGTGGAAACGTGGACGATGGGAATGGCTATACGGGCACGTAGAGCGGAAACGCCGAAACAGCCAAGCTGTTGCCTAAGGTTGCGCGCGCTCCATTTCTATCCCGACCCCCCAAGGTCAAACATGCGCTACCACATCTTCAACATCGGCAAACCGTACACCAATCGATGGTGGGCGCGGAACCGCAACATGGGTGTCATCACAGCGGGCTTCGACGGTCTTCCGAATGATCGCGGCGTAGGCTTCAAGCATTAAACCAGAAACCGGAAAGGCTTTGCAGCACGCATCGACGGTGAAGGAGACAGACAGCCCATGGGCTGTCATCAAACGCCAAGAGGGAAGCGAACGGCCATGGCCACGCCCTGCCGGTTGGCGAGGTGGGTGGCTGCACCCGGCCAGCGCATCAGAGTCCTTCCGGCAGCGTCGCTGTGAGTCATCAGTGCTTCACCGGAAAACCCGCGGCACCGCGTGTCTTCGTGGCTCGGCGGAGCGATACTTCAGGGCGCCTCGGTCCAGGCGCTGCAGCGGCTCGGCTTAGTTCGTTACTTTTCAACAGGCTTTGACGAAGCTGACGACTTGCAATCAAGGCCAAAATAGGAGTTAAGCTTATGATTAACACGTTCAATGCGAAATTCATTTCCCAGGTAGCTGTATTTTTTGTCTGTGTAGCTGTTCTGGCTATCGGCATTGCCCTGAGTGTTTTGCCCCCTGCGCATGCTTTAGGGAATGTGGAATACAAGGTGGCCCCCATACCAAGTGGAATAACTGGGGAAGAAGTAGCAGGGAAATATGAAGCGTTACTAAATACCTACGCTAAAGAGGGCTGGGGACGCCGCTAAAAGCGCGGCGCCCCTCAGCTTGTTCGTTAAGCGCTCACCCGAACAACAAATAGCCGAGAGGAGGCAAGGTATGAAACTGAAATTCACATTCCTTATTCGCTTAGCGCTGATATCGGCCGCGTCCATCATGGGCCTGCTGCTCCAAGGCGGTCGCTTAGAGGCCCGTGATGATAAAGATTTTGAGGTCTGGGTCACTGAGCAGTCCGGTACTACAGGCAAGCTTTATCTCTACAACGGCGAAGCCGTGATCGATGATCCGAATACGGCAGCGGCGGAGGTGATCGATTTGGGCGGGGCGGTCAGTACTCAATGCACGACGGATACCGGCTCGACCCCGACTCGAGCGCACATTGTTCTCTTTAACTCTACCCACACGGTCGCTATCCTTGCTTACGTAGCAAGCGGCCATGTGGTATTCATCGATGCGGCAACCCGCGTGCCGATCAAGTGTATCCGCATGAGCCCGGGGGATGTGATCAACCCCGTGACTAGCGAGCCGTTCCGCCAAGCCCACGCGGCCTTTCCGGCACGGAACGACCAATACGTGGTGGTGGCGAACCAGAACGGGAGGCTCCTTGAACGTATCAGCACCAATGCGGACGGTGACGGAACGCCCTATGAAAATGCCGCCGACATTGTGTACGACACGGCTGCCACTCTCCACCTGGTCTCCTGCACCACGAACACGGGGGCGCTGTGCCAGCAAGCAGGCGTGAGGCCCACCAACAATGTGATCTGCCCCATCGTCGACGACACCAGCACCTTGACCTTTATCACCCTGAGCGGCGGCGGGCTGCTAGTGGCGAATACCAGCACAGGCGGCGCGCCCCCGCCCATCGTCGCCGACTACGATATGACCACCATCCATGGCAACGGCTGCGGCGGCATGCAGGCAAGCACCCAGGCGTCCGGCAGGATTTACATCAACTCGGGCGCTTTCACGGGTAACCCTGATGAGTCCGACTTGTACTCCTTCCCGGCGGATGTAGCGAGTTATTCTTCTAACCTTCCCAATACGCCATCACCAACCCTCGTCTACTCCTTCGATGGGGTGCCCCCGGTGAACGATTCCCATGGCATGACCCTCGTCACCCGGAAGAAGCGCGTCCTCTGGGTCGGCGACCGAGCAACCAATGAGATCCAGGTGGTCAATACGCGCAAAGACAAGCTGGTCAACACTTTCAGTCTGGTGAGCAAGGCCAGCTCCGATCCCGCGCCTGATCTGATGGCCGTCGACCCGAAGAGCAAATATGCCTTTATAGCCCTGCGGGGTCCCTGCCCGCTCACAGCGAATGATCCTACGGTCAATAACGCTGTCGGCAATACCCCGGGGGTCATGGTGGTGAAGCGCAAGAGAGGTGGATTCATCGGCAAGGTCGTGGGCGTAGCGCGTATCACCGATCCCGCACCCGCGGCCTTCGATTGTACCACGCGTACCGACGATACGCCTGACGGCCTTGAGACCATAACGGAGCGTGCTGATCCGCATGGCATTGCGGTTCGGTCCCTTTAACCTACCGGAGAGTGCCTCAACGGGACAGGCGTTGTGCGAGGCCGGTGAGCCGCCGGGCCGCCTTGACGGTATTTACGGCAATGGCGAGGGCTTGCGGTTGGCCGATGACCACCACCAGGCGCTTACCGCGCGTAACCGCGGTATACAAGAGATTGCGCTCGAGCATCGGGTAGTGCTGCGTAGCCAGGGGCACGACCACCGCCGGGAACTCCGAGCCTTGGCTCTTGTGGATCGAGCACGCGTAGGCAAGAGCGATCTCGTCGAGCTCCCCGAAGTCGTACTCGATCTCGCGACCATTGAAACCGGCGCTGAGCACGCCCTCGTCGAGATCGATATGGGTGATCCGTCCGATATCGCCGTTGAAAACCTCCTTATCGTAGTTGTTCACCATTTTAATGATCTTATCCCCCGGCGTGAAGCGTGAGCCGAAGCGTTCGACGGCGGGCGCGCCCGTGGCATTGAGCCGGGCCTGGAGCGCGCCGTTCAAGGCGCGGGTGCCGAGCGTGCCGCGGTTCATGGGAGTGAGGACTTGGAGATCGCGGATCGGATCCAAGCCGAAGCGCTTAGGAATGCGCTCGGCCACGGACTCGATGAGCTTGTCGTGGATCGCCTCGGGC
>JBQTKC010000402.1:0-3370 GCA_052386575.1 Beijerinckiaceae bacterium | reverse complement strand
GCTTTGAAGAAGGTGACCGATTCCGCCTCGAGGGAGCGCCTGTATAAGCTCAGCGGAGAACTTGCCGGGCTTGAGGAGAAATCCGCCTCGTTGAGCGCGCGCTGGCATGCCGAGAAGGACAAACTCGGCTCGGAACAGAAACTCAAGGAGCAGCTCGAGGCTGCCCGCAACGAACTTACCCAGGTCCAGCGGCGCGGCGAATATCAGCGCGCCGGCGAACTCGCTTATGGCGTCATTCCCGGTCTCGAAAAAAGGCTCGCCGAGACCGAGGCGAAACGCGGCGGCGTTCTCGTGGACGAGGCGGTGACCCCCAACCACGTCGCGCAGGTCGTCTCGCGCTGGACCGGCATCCCCGTCGACAAAATGCTGGAAGGCGAGCGCGACAAGCTTTTGAAGATGGAGGAAGCGCTTGGCCGCCGCGTCGTCGGCCAGGCGGAAGCGGTGAAGGCTGTTTCGACCGCGGTGCGGCGGGCGCGGGCGGGGCTGCAGGATCCCAATCGGCCGATCGGCTCCTTCATGTTTCTCGGGCCGACCGGAGTCGGCAAGACCGAGCTCACCAAGGCGCTTGCCGCCTTTCTATTCGATGACGAAGCGGCTCTGGTCCGCATCGACATGTCGGAATATATGGAGAAACATTCGGTCGCTCGCCTGATTGGCGCGCCCCCTGGCTATGTCGGCTATGAGGAAGGTGGCGCTTTGACCGAGGCGGTGCGCCGCAGGCCCTATCAGGTCGTCCTCTTCGACGAGATCGAGAAGGCCCATCCCGACGTCTTCAATGTGCTCTTGCAAGTGCTCGACGACGGCCGCCTGACCGACGGGCAGGGGCGCACGGTCGATTTCCGCAACGTTTTGATCGCCATGACATCCAATCTCGGCGCCGATTTGCTCGTGCTGCAAAAGGAGGGCGAGGATTCCGCCGCCGTCCATTCGGAAGTCATGCAAATGGTGCGCGCGCATTTTAGGCCGGAGTTCTTGAATCGCGTCGATGAAATCATCTTGTTCCACCGGCTCCGCCGCGAGGATATGGGCGCGATTGTCGATATCCAGTTTGCCCGGTTGGCGAAACTTTTGGAGGACCGCAAGATCACGCTCGAGCTTGTTCCCGAGGCCCGCGCGTGGCTCGCGGCGAAGGGCTATGATCCGGCCTATGGCGCAAGGCCCCTGAAGCGGGTGATCCAGAAGAACGTGCAGGATCCCTTGGCCGAATCGATCCTTTCCGGAGAGATCCATGACGGCGAGAAGGTCGCCATCGGCGCCGACGCGAACGGGCTTCTGATCGGAGAAAAAGCATCCGGCCATTCGCCGGAGCGGTCCCAAAAGGTCGCGAACTTCCGAAATGGTGCGTGAGCGACCGCTTTTGCCTTGCGCCGAACCGGTTGCCGGAGTGCTTTGGGAAGCCCGCGTTCTTGACCCATACCATTGAAAAACTCGATTTTCTTTGCCGTGATCACAATCCATGAGGCAGCAGGCGGGCTCCACCAAGAAAGTGCTACGGGCGCTCGGCAAAAAGACTGACTTTTCGGTGTGCGGCGGTCTTATCGAATTGGCGATGGCAACGCGTGGCGCTATCTGCCATGCATGACAAATTCCGATTTTCTGACGTCCCTCATTTTCCGAGTTTTTCAACGGTATCCGCCCGACTCGAACAATGATAGCGTCCAGACCGTGCCCAGGAATCACCCGGAGAAGACGCCATACTGTTTGGCGCCATCCGCGGTTTCTCGCTTTTTCGAACGATCCCAGCGCGGGTCACCCCTCATATCCGCGCCCAAAATGCTCGCGCAGATGCTCCCGAGCCTTCACCATGTACCGGTCGATTGTGCGCACCGAGACGCCGAGCCGTCCGGCGATCTCGGCATGGGTCAATTCCTCGACGCGATTGAGCAGAAAGGCATCGCGGCAGAGCGGCGGCAGTTTGGCGAGGGAGGCTTGCAGCCGCCGCAGTTCCATCGCGCCTCCGGCGGCGGCTTCGGGACTGGCTGGCGCCGCCGCAATGCAGGCGAGCGCGAAGCCCTCGCCCGCGTAACGCAACCGGGCATTGGCCTTGCGCCCCATATCCACCGCCAGATTGGCGGCGATGCGAAAAAGGTAGGGGCGCGGATGTTCGAGGGTCGCGGCGGTGCCTCGCTGAAGGAGATGAAGATAGGCGTCCTGTACGACGTCCTCCGCCTCCTGGCGGCCGACGCGGCGCCGGGCGAACCCATTCAATTCGCGGGCATGCGCCTGATAAAGGCCCGCAAGGGCAGCGTTAGCCGCGTACATGAGCGGCCTCCACGGATTGCGGGCGTGCGAAGGATGGGGCGAAAGTCATGGCGAGCGGCAAAGCGGCAGCGCCAAAGTGGGAAGGCAACATGGGATAACCTCGTGACAGGGCCGGGGCTGAAAAGAGCCACGCCGGCCGTGCGAATGGAAAAGCGTTTGGTTGCGAGAATGGCCGCGCTCTATCCCGAGCGGCCAAACCGCATGCGCCGGGTTGCCCAGGGCCCACGTCCTCGGCCTCATGGCGTGACCTTGATGTTCGGGTGCCCAGTGCCCTCGACCGGACGCTTGTGCCAATTTACCTGGCGGCAAGCGCATCACGGTCCGGCGGCAGGCAGGAAGTCACGCCAAACAGGGGGAAAGAGGATCGCTGTTGGAGCCGGGAAAGGGCAGGCGCGATCAGAGGTCCTTGGGAGGACCGCGCGCGCCAAAATAATATTTGTGGGGCGCGCGCGCCGCAAGCCCAGGCACGGGCGGGAAGTCAATCGTCGAAGCCGCGCGCGCGGAAAAAACTGGAACCGCCGAAGCCGTTGCGACATAGGCGCAAGCGGCGGCGGCGCAAGCCAAAATGCAACAAAGGCCCTTATGATGATGAACGGGATCGCTGCCGGGAGCGCCGGACCCGGATCCGTCCTGGGCGCAGGTAACGCCGCCCGGAAAGGCGAAGGCCGCGGCCGGCGCGGATGCGGCGAGGAAGCCTTGCAGCAAAAGCGCGTAAAGCGCGAGCGCGCTGATCGCGGCGCGCCGTGCAATCGACCCTTGCCGGAACCTCCCCATCGTCAAAGCCTGCACCCGCTGCGTTCGCAGTCTCATTCAGCAAAACAAGTGTGGTCAGTGTGAGAGCCTCTGGCCCGCTCGTCCTGAACGAGGCGGGCGCCAGACTGCGCTACACTCCGCCGCGCCGCCCGGCGTCTTCTCTGGCCCCACCTTGTTGCGAGGTTCTTATACCAGCTGTGAGGCGTTTACGCAACCGGACGCAAAAGCTGGGTGATGTACGGGAGTTTGTGTCAGCGGTGAGAGGGGGTACTCGGGCGGGTTGTCGAGACTCACCGTCAAGGAGCACCCCCAATGCCACATTGCGTGACGATCCAAAGCTTACCAGCGGCGTTCG
>JBQTKC010000401.1:0-5210 GCA_052386575.1 Beijerinckiaceae bacterium | reverse complement strand
GAGATCGAACTTGAGCGCGCGGTGCCGTTGAGCGAGCTGCGCGATCCGGCAACCGACGAGTCGCGGGTGCAAAAGCCGGAATGGCTCATCGTCATCGGCATTTGCAGCCATCTCGGCTGCGTGCCGCTCAAGAACGACGGCCCCTATCGGGGTGGTTACTTTTGCCCTTGTCACGGCTCGGTCTACGATGCGTCCGGCCGCATCCGCTATGGTCCGGCGCCAACCAATCTTGCCGTGCCGCCGTATAAGTTCGCGAGCGACACGAAGATCACGATAGGGTAGGAGCGCCGGCATGCGAAGGCTTGCATGCCTGCCGGTGCCTTCGAAATTGCCCGATTGATGTCATCGAGAGACGGCCCGATCATGAGCGGAGAGTCGACCTACGTACCGAAGAGCCGCCTGGCCAAGTGGCTCGAAAGCCGTCTACCGGTCGGCGGCCTTATTCACTCCTCCTTCGTGGTTTTCCCCAACCCGCGCAACCTCAACTATTGGTGGACCTTCGGCGGCATCTTGTCGTTCATGCTGGCGGCCCAGATCGTCACCGGCGTCGTGCTTGTCATGCATTACACCCCGCAGTCCAGCCTCGCGTTTGCGTCGGTCGAGCATATCATGCGCGACGTGAACTACGGCTGGCTGCTGCGCTACGCCCATGCCAACGGCGCCTCGATGTTCTTCCTCGCGCTTTATATCCACATGTTCAGGGGCATGTATTACGGCTCCTACAAGGCGCCACGGGAACTCCTGTGGCTGCTTGGCGTCATCCTCTTTATCTTGGCGATCGTGACGGCTTTCACGGGCTATGTCCTGCCTTGGGGGCAGATGAGTTTTTGGGGGGCGACGGTCATCACCAGCCTGTTCTCGGCCATTCCGTGGGTTGGCGATTCGATTACCACTTGGCTGTGGGGCGGATACGCGGTCGACAACGCGACCCTCAATCGTTTCTTCTCGCTTCACTATCTGCTGCCGTTCCTGATCGCGGGCGTCGTCGTCTTGCATATTTGGGCGTTGCATGTTCATGGATCGAACAATCCGGCCGGGGTCGAAAAAAAGTCCGCCAAGGACACCTTGCCTTTCTATCCCTATTTCACCGTGAAGGATGGTTTCGCGCTTGTTTGCTTCCTTGCGTTTTTTGCATGGTTTGTGTTTTACGTGCCGAATTATCTTTCCGATGCCGATAATTACATCGAGGCCAATCCGCTGCTGACTCCGGTTCATATCGTGCCGGAATGGTATTATCTTCCCTTTTACGCGATTTTACGGTCAATCCCATCAAAACTTGGCGGAACCGCCGCGATGTTTGCCGCGGTCTTCATAATTGCGTTTCTACCTTGGCTTGATACTTCAAACGTCAAGTCGGCGGTTTACCGGCCTCTCTACCGAATTTTCTTTTGGCTCTTTGTCGCCTGCGCGGTGCTGCTTGGCTATATGGGATCGCAGCCGCCGGAAGGAGGCTATGTGATCGCCGCCCGGGTCCTGACCGCCTATTATTTCCTATTCTTCTTAGTGATCCTGCCGTTGCTTGGACGATTCGAGAAGCCGAGGCCTCTGCCCCCCACCATTTGCGACGCGGTGCTGAACAAGCCTTGCCTGGCCGCGGCGGCGGACGCCAATCCCCTGCACGCACACAAGCCGGGGCAATGACCGCCTGGCCGCAAGGAACGACGCGATGAGGCTCATTTTCGGCCGCGCTATTGGCGTTATTGGATTGACTTTCGGCGCGTTTCTGGCGGCGCCTCTAGGCCCTGGCGCCACCGAGGTGCTGGCGGCCGGCGAGGCTGCGCCGGGGCAAGCCGAAAAGCACGAGCAGCCCACTCCGCCGCGCCAGGAATGGAGCTTCTACGGCCCTTTTGGGGGCTACGATCAAGCGCAGCTTCGGCGGGGGTTTCAGGTCTACCGTGAGGTTTGTTCCAATTGTCATTCCCTCGAACTGGTCGCTTTCCGCAATTTGGCGGATCCGGGCGGCCCTGGCTTTACGGAGGCGCAAGTCAAGGCGCTCGCCGCCACATACAAGATCAAGGACGGCCCAAACGATGCCGGCGAAATGTTCGAACGGCCCGGGCGGCCATCGGATTACTTCCCATGGAATTTCGCCAATGTACAAGCCGCGACGGCGGCGCTCGGCGCGGAGCCCCCCGATATGTCGCTGCTTGCCAAGGCCCGCACCTATGAGCGCGGGTTCCCGCTTTTTCTGATCGATCCCATCATCCAGTACCAAGAGCGAGGCGCCGATTACATCTATGCGTTCTTGAACGGCTACACGAACGACAACGACCTGAACTGGAACAAATATTTTCCAGGCCACAAGGTTGCCATGCCAAAACCCCTAAGCGACGGTCTTGTCGATTACGCGGACGGTTCGCCCAAGACGGTTGCGCAATACGCCAAGGATGTGTCGGCCTTCATGATGTGGGCCGCCGAACCGAAACTCGATGAACGCAAGCGCCTCGGCTTGAGGGTGCTGGTTTTTCTTGCTGTCTACGCCTTGCTTGTTTTCGCGGTGAAAAAGAAGATTTGGTCGCGCGCCAAAGTAAAGGCCGGACTCGATTTGCCGTAGGGTTCGCGCTCGCCGGCCTTGGGCTGACGCCGCGCTTGTCACGCCACTGGGTGTGCCGAGCCGCTCAAAATTCCGGCGCAGGCGTCGAGGCATCATCGCGGCGCTTGAGCACCACGATATCCTGGAAATCATGGATCGCGCCGCGCGCGATGTCCTGAAGCTCGAGATATTTCGACCAATTGCGGGCGATGTACGCCTCGGAAATGAACGTGACCCCATATTCGTAGTCCTTCGACGTCAGATGGCCGTGCTGAAGCAAGAAGCAGAAGCCAAGTCCGCCATCGAATGCCGCGCGCGCCTTGGCGAGACCGCCCTCGGGCACGGCAAGCATCTCGGCGATCTTAGGGTCGGTCTCGGCCCGCTCCAAAGCGAGCGCGCCATGAACGGTCAGGAACAAAATCGCTCCGGCACGCGTCACGCGCCGGAGCTCGTCGAGATAGAAAAATTGTTCCCGCTCGTTCATGTGGGTGAAGACTGAAATGCTGGCAACCGCATCGAAGTCCGCATCCTTGAAAGGCAGCGTCCTGCCAGGCTCCGACTTCACCGCTTCCACCCAAGGCAGGTTGGCCCCAATCCAATCGACAGCGCCGGAATCAATATCGACGCCGGCATAGCGTCCCTGAAAGCCTTTGAACATGCGCGCGAGGCGGCCGGCGCCGACTCCGAAATCGAGCAGGTCGCGATATTCGGAGAGCGGTTTCGGGCTCGCCGCCGCCAGCGCCCGCAATATCGTGGCGCCATGCGCCGCGAAGCGTTGGTCGTTGGTGACGTTGGATGTCCGATGCCGGAGCGCCGCCGGCGGGAACGGCGCCACCCAGTCCCGTGCGCGGACCGATTCGAATGCGGTGAACTCGTTCAACCGCAGCCACGGATCGAGACTGCCCCGGATCCCCAATATCCCGGCGTCGGGCATCGCTCCCGCATGGCGTTCGAAGGCCTCGCGCACGAGGGCGCGGGCGCAAGGCCGCGGCTTGGCTACGTAAACGTAGCTGTCCGACGGAAGGGCGCCGCCGCGGATCAGGTCTTGCTCGGCCTCGAACATCGCGGCGAGGATCGCCAATCCCTCGGGGCCATCGGCCATCGCGGGGTCGAGGCAGCCACTGCCGAAAATCGGCGCGAGCAAAGTGCCGCCGCGCGGCCATTTTTGGACGATCTCGAAATGCGCGGTCAATGCCGCCTCGATGTGCTGAGGAGCGACCGCTTCCGAGGGATCCCTGTCGTGGAGCGCGCGCGCATCGCAGCGCGCGACCTTGTCGCGCCGGCGCCAAGCCTTCGGAACGAGCACCAAAAGCTCGTCGGCCAGACGCATCTGCGTATTGGACCACTGGAAGCGGTTCGGTCCGACATAGTCGTTCAGCCACAGATACCCGCCAGGCCGCAGGGACCGCGCGATGTTTCCGAAGCAAAAGTCGAGGTTCTCGACATGGTGCATGGTGCCAGTCGTCAGGACGGCATCGTAGGCAGCCTCTGGCAAACTATCCTTGTTGAGATCAATCGGCGCGAAACGAACCCGCTCGGGTGTGCCGCCACGAGTCTTGATACGCTCCGCCGCGCGGGCGAGCGATGCCGTCGAAATGTCGTAGGCGTCCACTGTCAGGCCAGGTTCGCCGTTAAGGAGAACGTGAACCAGAATCCCATCGCCGCAGCCGAGTTCGGCGACATGGGCGAATGGACCATAATGTTTCATGAACCAGCCAGGAGGATGGATCGAAGTATCGCCAGTGACGAGCTTGTTAAGGGCATGCTTGATCGGCGCGGGGCTCTCCCAATGCGCGAACGGCTCGCAATGCCGCCCGGCATTCTCATCCCAGAACGATGCCACCTTGCGCGCCTTCGAGGCGCCGGCCAATTGCCATGCGTGCGTCAAATGCCGTACGCCAATCCGTTGGGCGCGCCGAACACTCCGCCACGATACATTTAGGGCGGCGATCAAGCGGCTAGTCATCCTAAAATAAGCTCCTTTCCGCCTACTCGCGTACCATACTTGGGCGCGGCTCTTTGAAAAGGGGAAAACTTATCGGAAGCGCGACAACTGAAGGTTCAATTTGTCCATTGCGCGATCGTTTGCAAGCTTGAATCGTCATCGTCGGCCGCGACGGTCAATTTCCTCCGTGTCTTCCAGACACGGCGAAGATTACTGGCTTGGCTGCGAGCCGCGGATGATCTTGCACATCGGCGCCTGCAAAAGGCTCGCGCGCCAACCGAGGGACTTTTGCACGCCCGCACACCGAGCGTGTGCCAGTAATCTGGTGGAGCGCTTTGCAAAAGTCCCAATCCTATGAGTCTATAAGGCTTTCGCAGCGATAAGTCGCCGATGCCGCGAACAACTGCCATCTGCAATTCGTCGCCTGCGCGATGAACGGGGACCTCGAAGAATTTAAGCTTTTGATGCGGCGGAGGTGAAAGAAGGCCTGTTTGGGGAGCCGCGGCGTCGTGTTGCACCGCGAAGGTCGCCGCCTCCCCGCCGCGGCGCCCCCGTCCGGAGCTCGTTGCGCTCCCTTTGAGCGCCCCGCGCCTCGCGGCGCTCATGCGGCCGCCGCCATCCGCTCCAGGGTGACGAGCCGGCGCATGTCGCAGGCGAGGTTCCGCGTCCCGATCTTCATTTTCGCCCGCGCCATCCCGATCGCGCGCGCGATCTTGGCGCCCATGCTCATCG
>JBQTKC010000400.1:0-35898 GCA_052386575.1 Beijerinckiaceae bacterium | reverse complement strand
ATTGACCGACGGCGACGAGGCGGGCGCGCAAGTGGCTCCTGATGCGAGCGGGCTGACCCGGCTTTCGCGCGATGGCGCGGTGCTCATGCGCGCCGTCGCCGACGCGCTCGGGATCGGCCCGCTCGATCTGCTTTGGGCGGAGGGGCCGAGGCTTTGGCGCGCGGAAGACATCGCGGCGCATCTGCCTTTGTTCGAGGACTTCGCGACCCGCAAAATGTCGGCGGCAGGCAATCATTTTCGCGGCGAACCATTCGCCGGAGCGATTTGAACACCAAGGGGTCTCGCTTCCCCGCTCTCGATCCTTTCTCGATGCAAGGAGCATTCATGTCCGCGCTGCGCATGTTCATTCCGATTACCAAGGTCGACGCGGCGAAACGCCTCGTCTATGGCCTTGCAACCGCCGAGACGGAAGATCGCGCGGGGGAGATTTGCGATTATGCCTCGACCAAGCCGCTCTACGAAAAATGGTCCGAGGAGATCGCGAAATCCACTCGCGGCAAGTCCTTCGGCAATCTCCGCGCCATGCACGGGCCGGTCGCGGCCGGGAAAGTGACGGCCATCACTTTCAACGACGCGGGAAAGCAGATCGAGATCTGCGCCAAGGTCGTCGATGACGCTGAATGGGCAAAAGTCGTGGAGGGGGTTTATACCGGCTTCTCGCAAGGCGGAGCCTACGAGAGACGGTGGACGGACGCCGAAGGTCGCACCCGCTACACCGCGGCGCCAAACGAAATCTCGCTCGTCGATTTGCCGTGCCTGCCGCAGGCGACCTTTGAAATGATCAAATCCGATGGAACAAGCGAGCGGCGGCGGTTCGGCAAGGGAATGGACGACGCCGCGCGGCTGGCGAACCTCATCGAGGAATTGGACTGGTTGCAAAATGCCGCGGCATCCGAGGAGATGACCGGGTCAGACGAGTCCGGGGCGCCCGGCGAATTGCGCGATCTTGCCCTACGCGTCTCGGCTATTTTGAAAACCAAAGTTAGCGAGGAAACTGGGGAACTCGCGCAAAGCGGTGCTTCGCTTGCGCCGATGACGATGTTTGCCGCGCCTCGAAAGACCCCGCCGCCGAAATCCCCGCGACTTGGCAAAATCGGCGCCCGGAACAACGAAATGGATCAAGCCAGTATCCAGCAGCTGCATGATGCCTCGGTTGAACTTGGCGCCGTCTGCGAAGCACAAAAGGCCGTGCGAGGCGGTTTGGAGAAACGCTTCGATGTGCTTGCCGAAACCATCGCCGACGTGCTGCGGCGCGTGAAGAACATCGAGGAGCAGCCGTTGCCCTTGCCGCTGTTGGGCCAGCCGCGAGCCATCTCGAAAGCCGAGGATGCGGGCTTCGACGCGCAGGATGGCGGCGGCATCGAGAAGCTGCTTGCGAACCCCGAAGCTCTGTCGATTCTCGCCATCAAATTGGCCCAGCGCAACGGCCGTTCGCCGCTGCGATGAAAGCCTTTCCGGGCGCCGCGCCAGCCTGCCGGAACGCCCGACCTTTGACGATAGCCGGTAGCGCGCGCGGCCGATGAGTTCCTGGTGTCTCGAAGCGGGATGGTCCGTCGCGCCAAAAAGCTGTCATCCAATAAAGTGTTTGCCCTCAAAGTCCCTTCAAATTTTTCCTTCCGCTAGGAGCAAGAAATGACTATGCAGACCAATGTCGTGGACGTTCTGGACCAGATTAAGATCGCGCAGCAAAAGCCGTTCGGCGATCCCCGGTTCATGAGCGTCAGTGAGCTTGAAAAGGGCGGCACGTTCACGCAAAACGCGAGCCCCACGTCCGGGCTTACCTTCTACGATCTCGAACTTGGCGCCAGATTCCTTTATCCGGTGCTGACGCCGTTGCGCAATATGATCCCGCGGGTCTCCGGAAAAGGCGGCATCCAGGCGGCATGGCGCGCGATTACCGCAATCAATACGAGCGGCTTGCGCTTTGGCGTGTCGTCGGCAAATCGCGGCGGCGTCATGGCCGTCACCACGCGCGATTATACGGCGACCTACAAGGGCATCGGCATCGAGACGAGTGTCGACTTCGAGGCGCAATATGCCGGCCAGGGATTCGCCGACGTCCGCGCGATAGGCGCCAAGACAGGTCTCGAGGCCCTGATGCTCGGCGAAGAGGCGATGATTCTTGGCGGCAACGCCAGCTTGTCGCTGGGAACGGCGGCAACCCCGACCGTCGCCGGCGTACTGACTGGGGGCTCGCTCGGGACCGGCACCCAATCGGTGATTGTCGTCACTCTCACCCTTGACGGGCTGATGAACGCGTCCGTCGCCAACGGCATCCAACAAGCGATTACCCGCACCAACGCCGACGGCACGACCGATACCTTCGGCGGTGGCGCCTCGTACAAATCGGCGAATGCGACCGCCGCCTTGACCGGGCCGAACGCTTCGATGACGGCAAGCATCCCGCAGGTTACGGGCGCCATGGGCTATGCCTGGTTCTGGGGGCCCGCGGGCTCCGAGGTGCTCGGCGCGATCACCACCATTAACTCGGTGTTGATCACCGCCGCCGCCACCGGCACCCAAACTGCCGCTTCGCTCGTCGCGTCCGGGGGCACCAACCCCTCAACCAATGCGCTCGCCTTCGACGGGCTGATTTACCAGGCGCTCACGTCCGGCAGCAACGCCTATGTCGCCGCCCAGCCAACCGGACCGGCTGGCGTCGGCATGCCGCTGACCTCGGACAGCGCGGGCGGCATCACCGAGATCGATCTTGCTCTAAAGTCGATGTGGGACAATTACCGGCTCTCCCCCGATACGATGTGGGTCAATTCCCAGGAGGCCTTAAACATTTCAAAGAAGATCCTGACGGGCTCGCAGACCGCCGCGCAGCGGTTCGTGTTTGAATCGCCGCAGAACATGTTGGGTGGCGGCATCGTGGTGCGCACTTATCTGAACCGATTCTCGATGCAGGGGGGCAGCGTAGTCAATATTGAGGTGCATCCGAACATGCCGGCGGGCACCATCCTCATGACAACGAGGTCGTTGCCTTATCCGCTTGCCGGTGTTGGCAACGTTGTACAAATCCGGACACGGCAGGATTATTATCAGATCGAGTGGCCGCTTGTTACCCGCAAGTATCAATATGGGGTTTACGCCGACGAAGTTTTGCAAAACTACTTTCCGCCGTCGTTGGCGTTGATCACAAATATCGGCAATGGCTGACCATTGCGCGCGCGGCGGCAACCCCGCCGTGCGCGCGATTCGGGAATCGATGGAGACAATGCGATCGTGGCAAATTCCGCGGCGCATTTCGGCACGCTTGGCCAAACCCCAGTACGGTTAAAGGCCAGCTCCGGAACGCTGTTTGGGTGCGACGCTGGAAATTCATATGCTAGCCCCCAAGGCGACGGCGCCTGTTTACAACATCGATACGCCATTACTCTGAGTCCTGGTTCCTCCTGGTATGAACGCATTCCGCACGCCGGCGTCCGGGTTTGCGTTCACAACCGGGCTTTATGTACTCGTCAAGACATTGCACGGAACACAGCAGCGCAACGTTAGCGGGCATATCGAATTCCTTTAGCATGGGACTTTCGCAGATGGTCAAATTGCGCGCTCCAGACGGTATTTCCTCGATCGTTCACGATGGCAATGAGATCGAAATCGCCGATGACCGGTCCGTGGAGGTAGATGATTTTTCCGGCGGCGAGTTTGAAGCGCATGGATTCCGCCCATGGAACGACTGCCGGAGCGCCATGCCGGTCGATGCCATGCCCCGTTCGCAAACAATCTTGGATATCCTTAAAGGCACAAGGAGCACTCTCGAAGCCCCTCCCGCCGAAGAATTTCAGGCCGGCGCGCCCGCGGCGGTCCCTGATTGCATGGTACCGCGGGGCGGCACGGAAACGGGCGGCGCGCACGAGCAAGATCAGGACATTTCGAGTCTGAACCGGCCGGCGCTTTTCGCTTTCCTCAGAGCGAAGGGGGTCTCGGTATCCTTGCCTGTTACCAATGCGGAATTACGCGCCGCGGCGCGCCGCGCTCGCGAACGCTGAGCGATTCCAATATTTTGGCAGCGCCACCGGGCGGGCCGGACTTTGTTGGAGTCCTAGGCTGGTTTCCCAAGAAGGCGTCCTCCGCACGACGTCAAGTGCCAAACAACAGGGTCGTAGACAATGGCATCTCCGTTCGATCTTGTCAGCCTCGCCAATCTCAAGAGCTGGCTCGGAATCGCAGGAACCGACGATGATGTTCTGCTCGCGCAATTAATTACGCAGATCAGCCGCGCCATCTTCAATTTTATCGACCGGCCCGCGATTTTGCCTTCAACCTATACCGAAACCTATGACGGAGGCGGCGAGGTTTCGATCATGCTCCGGCAATGGCCGGTCAACAGCATTTCGTCTTGTGTCGTGGATGGAGTCACAATCCCTTCTTCGCCGCCGCTTGTCGCGGGCGCGAGTGCCCAAAGAGGCCATGTTTTGGACTCCTCCAATGCCGCCCCGCCGGGAGCCATGCAGAGGTTGTCGCTGCGCGGGTATCTTTTCACATGCGGGCTTCAGAATGTCGTTATCTCTTACAACGCGGGCTATCAGATTACGAGCGAAAGCGCGGTCATTCCCGCCACGCTGCCGTATAGCGTCACGGCGAAGTCCCCATACGGCGATTGGGCGTCCGATGTTGGCGTCGCTTATTCGAATGGCGGATCGCTAACCGCAGTCACGGGGACTCCCGCCGCCGGGCAATACGCGGTCGAAAGTGGCGATTACAGTTTTGCGCAAGCGGATGCAGGCGCGACGGTGCTTCTCACCTATGGCTACGTGCCGGCCGACCTCGCATCCTGCTGCATGGATTGGGCGGCCGAGCGTTATGCCTATCGATCGCGCATAGGCCAGAATTCGAAGTCGCTTGGCGGCCACGAGACGATGGCTTTCATCGTCAAGGATATTCCCGACTTCGTGGCAAGCGTCCTGTTGCCCTATCGTCGCGTGGTCATGCCATGATCGATGTCGAATTCCATGCACAGGCGGTGCAGGATGCACTGTTGGGCCAAGCGGATGCACTTCGCGGTGCCCTGGAATATCGCATTCAACAAAAGCTTTCCGGCGAGGTCTTGGAGACTCGTTCCGGCGCGCTCGCGGCCTCCATCATCTCCTCGATCGATAACGATGGATCCGAGACGTCCGTCTCGATTTCCAGCACTGGGGCGCCATACGCGGCGATTCAGGAATTCGGCGGCAAGACGGCGGCCCGCGATATCGTCGCGGTGAACGCCAAGGCTTTGGCGTTCAGCATGGGCGGGGGGCAGATTTTCGCACAAAGCGTGCGCCATCCCGGTTCTACAATTCCGGCGCGATCCTATCTCGGCAGCTCTCTCGCTGACATGCGGGACGACATAGAGTCAGGCTTCAAGCAAGCTATCCTTGAAGCGTTGGATCAAGGGTGACGGCCGCGTGGACCGCTTCCCTGTCCCGGAATTCAAACTAGCCGTTGAGAAAAGGGGAGCCGGATGGCGGTGACACCACGCGAGAGCGCGATTGGGGCGCTCATGAATATCGTCGCCAGCGCATATTCCTGGAAGCTTGGACCAGCAAGGCGCCTCAAGCTTTGGAGCGACGTTCCCGCGGCGAGCCGGCCCGCTTGCTTTCTTTTCGAAGGCGGTCAGGAAACTTATTCCTGGAGCGAGACGGCCCTGCCGAAGCGCATCATCGAAGTCAAATTGTTCGCGTACCTCAATGCCAAGGACCCAAGCATTGCCGGAGCCGCGCTGCTCAATGGCGTGATGGACGCACTCGATGCCGCCTTCGCGCTGTCAGGGGCCGACCTTGTGCTCGGACGAAACACGCTGAATGGCACAGCCTACCATTGCAAGATTGATGGCAAGGCTTTGAAGGATCCAGGCGATCTCGACGGCGACGCACTCTTGATCGTGCCGGTTAAAATTGTCCTGCCATAAATGGGGGAACGCATGTCCGAGCCTTTGTATGCCAGCTGCCTCGAGACGCTGCGCAAAGCCCCAGCAGTTTTACGGAGTTGGACTACCCCACGAATTTGCGAACACGTCATAGAATAGGCGAATGGAAGAGGTCATCACATGTATAGTTTCGGCTCAGGTGTTCTGCTCGGCACTCGCACGGACATCGCAAACGCAACCCCCGTCAATTTCGGCTTGGTCCAGGATGTGACGATTAACGAAAGCGCGACGATTAAGGAACTCACCGGCCAGTATCAGCGCCCGGTGGCGATCGCGCGCGGCACGATCAAGACGACAGGAAAGGCCAAGGTCGCCCGCATCTCGGGGCTAGCCTTTGCTAACCTTTTTTATGGTGTCACGCCCGTCGCCGGTCAGGTTGCGACCGCTTTCGCTGAAGCCGGTACGGTTGCCGCCGCATCGCCGTTTACTGTTGCTGTTGCCAATGCCGCGACCTTCGTAGCTGACGCTGGCGTCCTCTATGCGACGGCCGGCCTTCCGCTTACGCTGGTGGCGTCTGCGCCCGCGGCTGGGCAATATTCAGTTTTGGCCGGCGTGTATACGTTCAATTCAGCGGACGCTGGCAAGGCCGTTCTGGTGAATTATACTTACACGATTAGCGGCGCCGGCCAGAAATTCACGGTGGCCAATCAACTTCTCGGTACGACGCCAACCTTCCAAGCGGTCTTCTATACGACATTTCAAGGCCAGGCTATTTCGTTGAAGCTCAATAATTGCACTTCAAGCAAATTGGGGTTCCAAACAAAGCTTGAAGATTTCCTCATGCCGGAATTTGATTTCTCATGCTTCGCCGATGCGTCGGGCAATGTGATGACTTGGTCGTTCGCGGAGGTCTCTTGACATGCGGCCGCGGTCCGAGACAATCCGGCTCGGCGCGCGTGAATGGCCAGTGCGGCCTTTGACTTTGCGCCAAGTTCAAGAAATCGAACCCATCCTTATGTCGAGCGCCGCGGAGACCAAAGGCAATGTCGCGGCCGCGCTTGCGATAGTCGCAATCGCGCTCGGGCGCGATCATGCCGGCGCCGCCGCCGCGCTTGGCGACATCGAGGCGACGGCGCCGGAAGTCGGCGCTGCGATGGCGACGGTCTTGCGCCTTGGCGGATTTATCGAAACATCGGCGCAAGGAGATGGCGCGCTGGGGGAATTTCAAGCGGGCGAGGTCCCTGCCAAGGATCCGCCCGCATCGATTTCCGATTCATCTACGCACGACTAATGACAAGTTGCGGCTACACGCCCGCGGAGATCGATGAACTGACATTGCACGATGTCCTCGGACTCTTTGCCTATTGGCGCGATTTTCCGCCGATCCATGAGATCTTGAAATGCGTCCATCGCATCGAGCGAAAGCAAGAACTGCAAATTTCCAAAAGTCAGAGCGATCCTAGCGGTATAGGCGGTCTTATCGCGCGGTTTCCGGACGGCTTTGTGCGCGCGGCGGACGTTCCATGACTTCTTTCGACCGGCCGATGCGGGGGCAGTAAGCGCATGTCCGCCCAATGTTTCGTACTGCGATTATTCAGCGTGATTTGGCAGCATTTTGAGTGCGCCATCGTCAAAGCCGGGCTCGACGGCGATGAAGCCTCGCCCGTGCACTGGGGCTGCTGTCTCGGCCATCAGCTCAATCAGCGCGACGGGATGTATGAATTCGTCCTTAAAGCAGGGATAGCGCTGCGGATCGAAAATGCGGCGTAACCATCTAAGAGCTACCATATGTCTCTCGGAATTTTTAAGGTCTGGGTGATAAGTTACCCAGATGTCATGGAAGTGAGTAATTCCGATTTCCACGGGAACCAAACGTGCGCCTAATGCGAGAGCATAGGTCGGCAGAAGCCCGATTCCAGCACCCCGCTCAACGGCATAGAGCAAAGCCGAGCTCGCATTGGTCCGGATGCCGACCGCACCTTCAAAATCGGGCAATTTCAGTTTCTCAACAAAGGCAGATTCCTCAACTTGCGGTGAGACTAACTGCAACAGGCGATGGTGACGAAGTTCGTGCAACGATTTCGGCAGGCCGAATAGCCTCTGATAGCTTTCGGCGGCGAAGGGAAAGACGTGCAGACGGCCAAGGCGTGTTACGATCATGTCGGGGGTGGACGGCCGCTTGAATTGAATTGAAATATCGGTCTGCAAGCGGGAGACGTCCATTAATTCCGTGGTGCAGATCAGTTCGAATGTGAGCATCCGGTTAGCATACTGGAACTCAATGAGCTTGGGCATTAACCAATAAGTGCCTAGGCCCTCAGTGATTGCAACGCGCACCAGGCCGTGCAGTCGCTGATCGGTGATTTTGGTGCGGCGAACGATATCGAGGCTGAAACGTTCCATGGCGCGCACGTCGGCAGCCAGCAAGTTACCGTCGTCGGTTAGCGTTACGCCAGCATTCAAGCGATTGAATAGGCGCTGACCAATCGCGGTTTCTAGCCGGTCGATGCGTCGCACCACGGTCGAGGAATCAATTGCCAGGCGCTTGCCTGCGCGCCGCAAGCTTCCGCTATCCGCACAGGCTAGGAAGAGGCGGAGGTCATCCCACGATATTGAGCGGGTTGCTTCCACAATTTCCCCTTGCTCTGCCGCAACTCGCTGTCCCGGATTTTCCGACATATCAAATTCCTGATCAATTCTAATATTCGGCAGACAATATTATACAAAATCTCAGGGATGGGAAATGGGATTTCGACTCCAAGCTCTGCAAGGCACAAACCGCGCGGTCCCGATCAACTGCCATTGACGACGATTCAAACTGTTCAAATCGCGGACGCAAAACAACTTCCCGTGCTGGCGGCATTGGCTGAGCGGCATATTCCCGTGATCACCAATGCCCCGAGACCGCACATAATTGACATCTCCATGATTCCGGCCCCAACCAGTGGACGAGGCACAGCATGCGGTTTGACGAGATCCAGCCGAGCCCAGAATATACTGCATCCGTTCCTTCGTCGCTGAGCGAGCTCGAGGAAGGCGGAAGAATCTGCCGGCGAACCATACCAGGCCTGCTCGCCACGCCTGACTCTCTCAAGCGAGTCTTCCTATCCCACGACAGCATTTTCGTCGTGAAAAAAGGCGGCCTCGTTCACGGCATGGTCGCCTGCCTTTTCCTGAACAATGCCGGCGAGGGCGCATTAATTAGCGGCAGTCTTTCTCTTGCCGATCCTTCGCCGGAGCATCTGTCGCATGACGACATCGCCGCGATTTACGTTTGGGCGATAAGTTTTCCTGGTGAAGCCGTGGGCAACGTCATGGATTGGCTGAAGCGGCCGAAATGCCGTCGCGCGCCTCTTTACGAGCGCGCGATGACGCCGGAAGGAAAGGCGTTTATGAAACGTGGCGGCGGCGTGCCGCTCGATGGGCATCCTTATCTTTGGATTTATCGTCGTGTCTAATCTGGGAATCAAAATTGCGCGCGGCTTCGACGACTTGATGATGGTCCATGCGATCCGCGCGGCCGTCTACCTGGCGGAGCAGGAATGCCCATATGCAGAAGAATTCGACGGCAATGATACATGCGCCACGCATTTTGTCGGGTTTGTCGATGGAGAACCGGCCGGTTGCCTCAGGGCGCGATATTTCCATGCCTTTGCGAAATTGGAACGGCTGGCTGTCTTGAAGAGATTCCGAAGGTCCCCCATCGGCTTCCAACTTGTCCGCTCTGGCATCGGCCACGCTCGCCGCAAGGGCTTTCGGCGAATCTATGGGCATGCGCGCGAAGGGCTTGAACCTTTCTGGGCGCGCTTTGGAGGAAAGCCGGTCAATGGTGACAGGAAGCTCACCTTTTCCGGTTACAGATATACCGAAATGGCGGTCGATGTTGAGCCTCTTCCCAATGCGATCACGCTCGACAGCGGGGGATTCGTCATCTTGCGACCGGAAGGCGAATGGGATCAGCCTGGAATTCTTGAGATCTCGGCGGCGCGATCGGTTCGCGATCCGGGGGAAAATGTTGTGCGGTCCACGCGCGTCATGACCTAATGACTATTGGTCGAAGCGGCAATCACCTGGACGGAAATCCGCCGCTTGCCGGCGTCGATCCGGCGCTTACACTGGCTTGAAGGCGCCAGGGTGTCCTCCAATTGTCGCGGCATCGCAATGAAAGGGTGAGGGTATATTGTCATAGGGGCGATGCATAAATCGATGGTTGAGTGCTGTTAATACTCATGTAACGATCACGAACGCATCTGAAACTGGCAGTACAGCAGGGTCATGCCATGGCGATTATACCCACGCCGTCATTTGATCCGAAATCTTTTCTCGCCACGGTTGGCGCGGGCCGCAGCATTCGGGAGTACGGCAAGGACCACATCGTCTTTTCACAGGGGGACCGTGCGGATGCGGTTTTCTACATCCAGAGAGGCAAGGTGAAGATCACCGTCGCTACGAAGCAAGGCAAGGAGGCAGTCGTCGCAATTCTTGAAACAAGCGATTTCTTTGGGGAAGGATGTCTTGCCGGGCAGACGCAACGCATGTGGACTGTCGCAACGATGATGGACTCCGTCATCATGCGCCTGGAAAAAGCGACTATCGTCCGGGTGATCCAACAGGAGCCAGCGTTTTCCGGGATATTCATGGCCCATCTTCTGGCTCAGGCCATCCGCGTCGAGGCAGATCTCGTCGATCAGCTGCTCAATTCGAGTGAGAAACGGCTTGCCCGGTTGCTCCTGCTGATGGCGAACTTTGGCAAGGCAGTGCAGCCGGAGCCGCGAATCACGAAAATCAGCCAAGAAACGCTTGCAAATATGATCGGGACGACCCGCTCCAGGGTGAGTTTCTTCATGAACAAATTTCGAAAGCAGGGCTTCATTGACTACAGCTGCGGCAACGGCGGCATCGAAGTCCACAGTTCATTGTTGAATGTCGTTCTGCACGACGAGCGAGTCGCTTCCCAAAAACCCGCCTGGTCTGGGAAGCACTCGCGATCGGAACGGCTGATGTGTTGAATTATCTCACAAATATGGAGTGGTACTGATATGAGAGATAAGAATGTCGGTGCCGCAGCCGACTTAAATAAGCCTTGGAGTTCTTCCCTACCGGCGATTCAAGCAATCGTCAAAGGCGCGGGTCAGCTACTGCAAAAGTGCAAGGCCGAGCTGCTGCAGACGCTGGCAGTAGAGGCCAAGAACATCGCCTTGCGCCACGGCGCCGCGCAAAACACCACCGACTTCGCCTCACGGGCAAACACTTATGTGAGCGACGCGGCGGGGAAGATTACAACGGCGGAGATGTCACGCGACAACACACTTTCGATCGCGAGACACATTAACCAAGCACGACTCGATATTGCCGCAAATAGAGTGAAGGCCCGAACTGCGCTCGTCAACGAATGGGAACCGGGTCGTAAAGTTCGCGCCAACAAGACTTAGCAGTTTTCGCACGTCTGAGGCGGCTGTTGGTCAACGACGTCGGCGGTCACTCGCGGCGGGCATGGCCTCATTCGCCAAGGGCGCCTAGCGCCTGCCATCCGACTTGTTCGCCTTGGTTCACCAAGGCGAAATGCTCATCCCAGCTTGTCCCGCCGCTATCTTCCGCAAAATGATGGGAAGTAGCAACGGCGTCACCTGCGTGGTGCATGACCGCCCTTTTTCGGCGGACCATCTGCCAATAGCGATCTCATATGGTTTCCGGTTGATTGACTCGATGGTGAAGGGGGATTCACGCGGCTTTGCGAAGCAGATAGGCTTTAGCGCCATGAGCCGGGAGGCAGACACATGGCGGCGGTCAATGGACATTTGAGTGTGAAGGAGTTGGAGGATCGGTACGCGGGATGCGGGGACATCACCGCGTCGCGGCATTTCCAGACGATCTGGCTATTGGCGGGCGGTCACACCATTTCGCAAGTGGCGGCGGCGGCGGCGTTCGGCGAGCGATGGATCGAACAATTGCTCGCCCGGTACAGCGCCGGAGGCCCTGAAGCTCTTGGCGATTTGCGCCGCCGCAACGGCGCATCGGCAACGATCCTGAAGCCCGGCCTGCTCGAAAAATTGCGCAACCGCCTTGCGGGATGGCACAGCGCCGCGGGCCTGAAGATCCCGCATGGCATCCGCCTCGTTTATCTGCCGCCGCACAGCCCCGAACTGCCGCCCGCCGAAACCCTATGGGCGCCCGCCGGCGAGCCAATCGTCAACAAGCACATCGCAACCCTCGAGGAACTCGGCGCAAAAATCGCCCATCAATGCGTCACCCTCGCCGAACAGCCAGAGCAAATCAAAACTCGCACCGGATTCCATTGGCGGCCAAAGCCAATCAATCCGCATTAATTGCCCGCAAAGCGTATCATTGCCGCGTTGATCGGCATCGCAAAGTTGCGTGATCGATCTTCTCAAGCGGATGCCGGCACCTTGCGCATTCTAAGGTTGGCGTTGCGGATTTAACCCACGGCGAACCAGTGGTGCGGCCACGGCTGAATCAAGGACCAGATTATATGGCGGATGACGTCTCCATAAAATTTACCGCCGACGTTTCCAACCTGCAGCAAGGGATGCAGCAGGCGACGAGCGCGGTAGAAGCAACGACGAGCGCGTTGCGCAGTGGCGCTTCGCAGATCAACGCCAGCTTCGCTGCGCTTTCGCAAGCCCATGGAAGCGCCGCGGCGAAGAAGATCGCAACGGTGCAGACGGCGAGCGAAACCGAACTCGCGATCGCGCGGCAAATTGAGCAAGCGCGATATGACATTGCCTTAAATGGCGTGAAAGGACAGGCTTTTCTCGTCAAGGAACAGGCCCAAACGGGCCAAATCTCGCGCCAACAAGAGCTCGCAAGCCTCCTCGCGCTTAACGCACAGCGTGAAGCCATTGACCAACAATACTTTCAATTCGTGCGGAGCACCTCTCAACAAGGGACCGTCGCCTACGCCACCGCTCAGCGCCGGATAGACGAACTCGCCAGCCAATCCGCGCTCAGGCGGCAAAGAATCGAGCACGACGTCAACCAGCAGATCGGGGCTGACTACAAACGTGGCTTCGAGCAGATTGGTTCGAGCGTGTCATCCTCGATCACCGGCCTCATCACGGGGCAATTGAGACTTCGCGACGCGGCGCGGAATATCCTCTTGGAGATCATCCAAAGCTTCATTCAGGCCAGGGTAAAGATAGTCTCCGATCAGCTCGCGGGCGTCGCCGCACAGACCGCGGCGGCGCAGGCAGGGGAAGTAGCGAAGACCGCCGCCGTGACGGCCGGCGTAGCCGCGCGCACGGGCGCCGAGTCGGCGGGAACAGCGGCATCGTCCGCGACGATTTTCGCGAGTGTCCTGCGGAGCATCATGGCCTCGGCGGCGGAGACTTTTGCCGGTATTTTCGGCTTTCTTTCCCCGGTGCTCGGCCCTGCCGCCGCTGCCCCCGCCGCTGCTGGTCAAGCGACGGTGCTTGCCGCCGGCGCGGCGGTTGGCGCCCTCGCGGTAGGCGCCTGGGAGCTGCCCCGCGACATGCTCGCCATGGTCCATAAGGGTGAAATGGTGGTTCCTGCCGGGGTCACGCCATGGGCGCAGGGAATTATTTCCGGCGCCGCGAACACGCCTGGCGTCAGCACCGTGCATGTCAACCATGCCGCGCATTTCAACGTGTCAGCGATGGATTCGCAAAGCGTGCGGCAATTCTTCAAGGATCATGGCAGAACCATCATGCGCACAATCAACGAAAGTGTGCGGAGCGGTTCCCATATCGGCCTGTCGAAGCTTGGCAAAGCGTAAATCGGAGAGGGCGGCCTTTTCCCGTGACCACCTACAACCTTGGCAACCCGCTCACGTTCTTCAGAACGCTGTTGAGATCGTCACGATAACGTAAAACGCCTGGACGGTGGCGCAACCGGCGTCCGGGATCCAAAACTCGTGCTCACGATTCCGCGGCCGGACCCGGTACAATCTGTTACGCCTCGGTCTATGTGCGAAAGCCATCAGAGCGGCGCGGGGCCAGCGGGCTTTTAGGTGTTCTCGATGAGCTGACCGGCATTGTCCCGTCCTCTGCTTCGCCGGGAAACTTCGGTGTCCATGCGCTGACCGCTGGGAGTTACGCGCTTTACGAGATGTGGGTGTCGCTGTCCGGCGCGGCGAGCTCATCGGAATTGACCGTCGAGTTCTGCCCGGCGAGCCATGGGTATCTTGGCTCGACTCCAAACCCTTCCGGCCAGATCGGCTCGACGGCGAACTTCACCGACAGTATCGTTTCGACCACGCATCCACAAAGGAATGCTAGATGCCCACCGTTCAAATGACCCCTCCGAGTGACGGGAGCCGAAATTCCGTCACGGTTTCCGGCCGCGCCTATTCCTCGCTTCCTTATATGGCGGCTTCGGTGCAAAGCTTCGATGCTCCCGCGCTTGCGGCGAATGGCTGGCAATATGCGGTGGCGAGTAATGAATCATGGGCGGCGAGGCTGAGGCGCCTGCGTGGCGCGGCGATCAATAACAATCCGATCGAATGCCCTCCACTCGTCGGCGGCGCCGCGTGGACCGCTGGAACCGTTTATGCCGCTGGGGCCGTGGTGAGCAATGCGGGGAATGTCTACAAGACGATCGCGGGCGGCACGGCGGCGGCCGGAACTTCTGCCACCGTCACAATCACTATCGCAATACCAGCGGTAATCACATGGACTGCGCATGGTCTTGCCAACGGCGCGGCGGTGAAATTTTCAACGACCGGCGCGCTTCCCACCGGCCTGACAGCGGGAACCGTCTATTATATCTTAGCCGCCACCACGAACACCTTCCAGGTCTCGGCGACCCCCGGCGGCTCGGCGATCAACACGTCCGGCTCGCAATCCGGGACGCAAACAGGGACGACCTCGGGGCCAAGCCATATCACGGGCGCGGTTAGCGACGGGGCGGTCATTTGGACATGGATAGGCTTTCAAACAGCGCCGGCCGTCTCGGCGCTATCCACCACGCAGAACGCCGCCTACACAAAGACTTACCTCGTCAGCTCGGCGAATTACGTCGATAACGCCGCGCCGTTTCGCTGGCGCGGCGGCGTCCCGCAGGTGCGGTTCGGGAGCGATATCGTCCTGCGCAGCGTGAATAACGCCCCACAGGCCGGAAACCTTGGCGGTACGTTCGGCGGCCACAATTCCTCGATGACCTTCATATTGGAAGGGACGTCTTGCGAAGGGCAAATACGAGACGCGTCGGCAAACCGTATCGCCATTATCGTCAATGGAAGGTATGTAGATAGAATAATTCAGTTGGTAAATGGAGGAACAAGTTATTTCACAATAGATTTTACAACTGTTAAATCTTCCAATGGGATAGATTTCACGGGCGGCTTTCAGCGCAACACGATTACGATCGATTGCAATGGAGCGCAGCCCTATATGGGAGTGCGTTGCCTTCCAACCGGGACGCTTTCGTATCCCGCCGTAACCGACAATTTCACCGCGGCGTGCATTGGGGACAGCCAGGGCAGTTCCGGTGGCCCGGCGCCGACTCTGCAAAGCTCGCTCTGGTGGCAATTGATGCACCTCATGGGGCTGCCCGATGTGCAGAATTGCTCGATTGGCGCCACCGGCTTAGCTGCTGCAGGTACCGCGACGAGTTATGGCGGCCATGCCATCGCCGATTTGCAATATCAGAATGCCTTTAGGCCAATCGGTCTGATTTTTGTCCAGTTGAGCGCAAACGATCATGATGTTCCTGGGACCGCCCCTATAGCGGGATTGGCCGGCGCGTCCCTGGGGTTTTTCAAAGCCTTGCGCGCCGCCTTCCCGGCCGTGCCGATTGTTGTTACGGGCGTTGTCACCGGAAGCGCCGTTGCCTTGTCCGTCAATCAAGCCATCGAAGCGGTTTCCGCCGCAAGTATCGCCACGCTGCAAGCGGCGGGGGACGATATGCTGTTTTATGTTCCAGCCGCGCGTGACCCAGGCGGCGCGTGGATCACCGGAACCGGGAACACGGGTGCGCCGAATGGCACCGGGAACGCGGACTTCAATATCGGCTCCGATAATCTTCACATGTCGAATGCCGGACAGTCGCTCTATGCGCGCAAGGTCATGACGGGATTTCTCAATCAAATCGCGTCAATCCCGTGACCGGCAAGGCGCACTGGGCGTGACTTGTGGGCTATGTCAACGGCGTCAATCTTCTTCCGGCAACGGGTGAGTTCACCTATGGTACCACGCCCCGCCTCGGCCAGCGCGTTTCCGAAACGGTTGGAGTCTCGATCAACACCTATTAGTCGCCCTCCATTTTCCCAATAACCGCTTATTCGAAGTCAATCGATCAACTCCAAGCGGCATTTCCAGCGTGCACGACGGTTTCCGTCGTCTGCGCTTGGTTCGGAAATTCGATTAGTGCTGGATCGTGCCAAATCTATCCTTCGACAACTTACATCAACAATGGCACGGTGATTAATCCTGCCACGGGATTGCCATGGCCGGCGGTATCGAACGCGTTCTATTACTGGAACGGCTCGGCCTACGCGCCGGACATGTGGCGCGTCTCATCGCTTAACGAAACATCAAGCGGCCTCATTCCGATCCCCAAAACCGGGGATTCCTTCGACTATGGCGGCACGCCAGCCGATTCGTCGATAGTGGAGTGCATCGCCGATTTGAAAGCGCGCGGGCTCCGCGTCGTCTTCTATCCATTCATTCTGATGACGTCGCCTGACAAGCCATGGCGCGGGCGGATCACTTTCTCGCCTGACGTGTCGGGCGCCGCGGCGAGTGCTGTCGCGTCGTTCCTCGGCGCGGCCTCGACCTCGCAGTTCACGCGCGATTATACGAACAAGACGGTCTCTTATTCCGGCTCGGCCACCGACTTCACCTATAGAAGGATGATCCTCCATTATGCGAACCTCTGTGTCGTTGCTGGCGGCGTTGACCTATTTCTTATTGGCTCTGAGCTTCGTGGTCTGGAAACGATTCGCGGGCCTCTCTGGACCAACGCCGGAACGACGGACGGCTCGGGTTTCGCGGTCTGGGACTACCCCTTTGTCGCCGGATTGATCACGCTTTCCGACGATGTGCGGAGCGTTTTCGATACCGCCGGATTTACCAAGGACACGGCAAACTTCCACAACCTCATTTCCTATGCCGCGGACTGGTCCGATTGGATGGGTTTTAGTCACGCGGGGTCCAATCCCGCGCCGCCAAATGGCCAATGGCCCCACCTCGATCAGCTTTGGGCACATGCCAATATCGATCTCGTCTGCTTCGACAATTACCTCCCGCTGTCCGACTGGACGACCGGCACGGGCGGACTCGATGTCCTGCATTGGTCCGCGACGTCGCCAAACGACAGTTTTCTCGATTACCAGCTCATTCGCACCCCGGTCACGTCGAGTTTCGATTGGGGAATGGTTTCTGCCTCCGTCGCTTCAAAGAGCCAATACGGGATCGTCTCGACCGGCCTCGCCGCCTTCCCGCCGCCGCCGGCCGCGATGAGCAACCTTGGGCTGACCGGCGCGCCGGCGCTCAACTCGAAAGCCTATTTGAAGGCGAATATCGAAGGCGGCGAAAGGTTTAACTGGTTTTATTTCGATTCCGGCAATCTCGGGCGCGGCCTCGATCCGAACGGCTCGGGTTTGCAAGTCTCGCTCACGGAGGGCGACCGGCTGACACAATCGCGCAACCAATATTTCGCGAACCAAAATATCCTCCCGCAAAAAAATCTCCGCTGGTGGTGGAACAATACCCACAAGGCCCTTTACGACACGGGGTCAGGCATGGTTCCGCAAGGACCGGACACCAAATGGGTAGAAAATTCGAAATCGATCGTCTTCACCGAATACGGCTATCCGTCATGCGATAGGGGAACGAACCAGCCAAACGTGTTTTTCGCGCCAGGGTCATCGGAGAGTTTTACGCCCTACTGGTCGATCTGGCGCAACGCCGAGGGCGGCGGATTTCTGCCAAAGACTGACCAAAATGTCTCGCTTCTGGCTCTTCAAGCGATCCACGAATACTGGTTTACGGACGGCCACAACGCGATCTCCGATGCGGGCCTCGTCATGATCGAGCCGCTGTTTTGCTCGGTTTGGAACTGGGACGCGCGGCCATTTCCGGCCTTCCCTTTGCTGTCCGGCGTCTGGGGGGACGCTGGCAACTGGGCCGCTGGCAATTGGCTTTCCGGCAAGGGGCCATTCATCACGCCGCCGGTCCCCGATGGAGTACCGCCAGTGCCAACGCCATTTAGTTTTCCGTCGCTTCCGGGGCTTGCCTATAGCGTCCACAAGAAGCCATCGTTTGCAACGCGCGTGGCTTCGCATGTGTCGGGCCGCGAGGTGCGGTTGCCGTACTACGCGGTCACGCTTTACGAGTTCGAGCTGACGATCGAGGGCCTCGATTCCGCCGCAAGCTTTCCCGGCCTCGGCGTCAATTCCCTGCAAGCGCTCATGGGGCTCTATCTTCAATGTAAAGGGCAGTCCGGAACGTTCCTTTATACCGATCCAAGCGACAACACGCAGCCGGCGTTCATCGCGGCGACGCCAGCATTGGGCGATGGCGCGACAACGGTCTTCACCCTGAACCGCACCCTTGGCCTTGGCGCAAATGTCGAGACCGAACCGGTTTCATGGATCACCGGGACGCCGGTTGTGCGCGACAATGGCGTGGCCGCCGGGGCATTTACCGTGACGGCACCGAACAAGATCACTTTCGCCGCGGCGCCGCTTTCCGGCCATGCGATCACCGCGACTTGCACCTTTGCCTTCAACTGCCGGTTTCTCGACGATCAACTGGATTTCGAGAATTTCATGAACGGGCTGTGGCAGGTTCAGTCACTAAAATTCCGGAGCGTGAAGCCATGAGAGACGCGACAACCGCTCTCGTCAACTACCTCAACACCGTCCGCGCCGAGCCCGACGCGCAAATGTTCGTGGCCGACTGCTATACGTTCACGCTGCGCAGCGGCCTGATCTTGACCTACACCAACGCCGACGTGCCGGTGACGCTCAACGGCTACGTCCATGCGGCCAATTCCATTCTCGTGGACGGCCTTAAATTCAAATGCGCCGTCGGCCTCGAAGTCGATCAGCAGCAAATCACCGTATCCGCGAGAGCGACTGATACGGTCGGCGGCGTCCCCTTTTTGCAGGCCTTGCGAAACGGTGTGTTCGATGGCTGCGAGATAAAGCGCAAGCGGGCGTTTTTATCTTCCTGGGCCGCAAGCGACGCGGCCAGTCCCATCGGCAGCGTGATCCTGTTCAAGGGCCGCGTCGGCGCCGTCGATAGCATCGGCCGCACAATGGCGCAGATCACCGTCAATTCGGATTTGGTGCTGCTCGATCTTCAAATGCCGCGGAATGTCTATTCGCCAAGCTGCCAGCACGTCCTTTATGATTCCGGGTGCACGCTCGTAAAAAGCGCGTTTGGAACGGCGGGAACGGTTGGGGCCGGCTCGACCGGATCGATCATCAACTGGTCTGGCGCTTTGACAGACTTCCGCCAAGGCACAATTGATTTTTCCTCGGGGATCAACGCTGGCGTCTCCGCGAACGTCAAAAGCGCCATCGCGGGGGTTTCGCTCACGCTGTCCTATCCGCTGCAAAATGCACCAGCAACCAATGATACTTTCACCGTCTATTTCGGGTGCGACCACACTCAGGCGACATGCACGTCGAAATTCAGCAATCTCGCGAATTTTCGCGGGTTCCCGTACATCCCGCCTCCAACCTACGCAGTGTGAGAGTCAAATGAAACGATTGAACGAATTGTTCGAAGAGGGCCTAGGCCCGTGGATCGCATTCATTGGGGCCTGCCTTATGGTTCTCGCTGTCTTCTGTCAGAGGCTGTGATGGCAGAAAAGTGCGGGAATGTTCCAATTGGCGGCGCCGGGAATCCCGCATCGCCACAAGGCGATCTCCAAGACGGTATGCTCACTTATTTCCTTGGCCAGGCCGAATTTGCGGACGTGAACGTCGAAGCGCGCACCGCGCGGTGGAGAGACTTCGATTTTCGCGATTACTTAGGGCCTGAGCCAAGCCCTGAACCAGGGCGGCCATCCGAAGAGCAATGAAGGCCCGCGGCGACTTTTGCGCCGCCGCGGCGATATCCTAGCCCTCGATCCTGAAAACGGATGCAACAATGCATAGACTTTGAAGCAGTTGGAGACCCCAATGAAGTGCGAAACATGCCAAGGAACCGGGATGACCGCGCACCTGTCGGCCGGGTTCTTTGACGATCCGAAACTCGTGTTCCTCCCGGTCATGAAAAACGACGGGCATACGATTTGGACGCAATGCCCAAGCTGCAAGGGCGTTGGCATTGATCATTGTTGCGCTGGCGACCGCGCGGATCCGGATTGCGCCTTAAATGCCGCTTGAAACCTACCAGCGCGACATGATCGTTCAAGAGGCGCGGTCCTGGATTGGCACGCCCTACCACGCGCAGGCGGATATCAAGGGCGCGGGCGTCGACTGCGGAATGCTGCTCGTTCGCGTCTTCGTCGAAACCGGGCTCTGCGCGCCATTCGACCCGCGCCCCTATGCGGACGACTGGTATTTGCACCGGAGCGAGGAACGCTATCTTGGCTTCATTTTCGATCGAACGAAGGAAGTGGCCGCGCCAATGCCCGGCGACGTGATGGTCTTTCGCTATGGGCGCTGCTACGCGCATGGCGGCGTGGTGACCAAGGCGAGCCCGCTGACCATCGTCCATGCGTTTCAGCCTTCCCGTTGCGTCCTCGAAGAGGAAGTGGCGCGCACGCCCGCCCTTTGCGCGCCCGCGCGGCATCCGAAATTTTTCAGTCTGTGGGCGATGGAGCCCGCGCATTCATGATCGATAATGAGCGCTCTTCTCCAGCGAGGGATGTCAAAATAGAAAGAAATGGACGAGTCGTGACCATCTTTTTAATCGAGAAGGATGATTACGATGCCATGCTGCGTTACGACGTGATCGTCAAAAACTTGCGGGAAGGCAAGCTGACGCTCAATGCCGAAACGCTCGACGGCCGTGTAAACGGCGCGGAGAGCTGACGCCATGGGGCTCCTGAGACAAAATTCCAACCCGGCGTCGATCCCAAAATATACCGGGCTGCAAATTCAAACGTCGAGCAGCTCGGTCCCGATCGCGATCATTTGGGGCGCCAATAAAACCGCCCCGAACGTCATTTGGACCGGCGGCTTCACCTCCGTCCAGCAAGATCAAAGCGAAAGCGGCGGCGGATACGGCAAGGGAGGCGGCGGCGGCGTTCAAGGCTACAATTACTTTACCGGATTCATCATGGGGGTGTGTGAAGGCCCGATCGTCGTTCCGGGAGTGATTTGGCTCAACAACAGCGTAAACTATTTCGATCAAGTCGGGATAGATTTCGCGGCCTATGGCGCCACGCCGCAAACCCCTTGGGGGTATCTATCGTCCTATGGCAAACAGTCGCTTGGCTACAACGGGCTTTTCTATTTCGCGGCGTCGCATTTCGCGCTCGGATCGAGCCCCAGCCTTCCGCAATTTTCGATCGAGGTGCGCGGCCCTCTTCATGCCTCCGCTGGCATCAATGCGAACGATGCCGATCCGGCCCTGATCATTCAGGAGTTTCTCACCAACGCCCAATATGGCGTGCTGTTTCCTGCCGCCAGCATCGACGCGACCACGCTCCTTGCGTCCCCCGTTTCATCGACTGTTACGATCACCATTGCGTCGCCCGCCGTCATCACGTGGACAGCTCACGGCCTTTCCAACGGGCAGGCTGTAAGGTTTACGACGACCGGCGCGTTGCCCACGGGCCTTGCCGCCGCGACGGTCTACTTTGTCCTTGCGGCGACAACGAACACGTTCCAGGTCTCGGCGACCCCCGGCGGCGCGGCGATCAACACGTCCGGCTCGCAATCCGGCGTGCATACGGCGGCCACCGTTGGTTCTTCCTACCAGGCCTATTGCAAGGCATCGTTTCTGGGCCTGAGCCCTGTTCTGTCGAACCAAGAGGCCGCCAATAGCATTTTGGCCCGCTGGCTGAATCTCACCAATAGCGCCGCGGTGTGGTCCGGGGGCAAGCTAAAATTCATCCCTTATGGCGATTCCCCGGTCACGGGAAATCTCTACCCTTCTGGAACCTACTCGTTCGCTCCAAACGTCACGCCAATTTACAACCTCTCCGATGACGATTTTATTCATGAGGATGGCAAGGACCCGCTGGAAGTCGTCCGCTCCGACCCTTACGCCTCGTACAATTGGCAGCGGCTGCAAATCTCGCAACGATATAATTCCGCCGGCACCAGCTATGACTCGAAGCCCATCGACGTGTTCGATCAGAACGCTATCGAGCTTTATGGGCTCCGCCGGGCGCCTGATATCACCGCAAACGAGATTTGCGACCCATTTGTCGGGCAAAAGTCCGCGCAACTGATTCTCCAGCGCGGCCTCTACATCCGCAGCACGTATAATTTCAAGCTCTCGTTCGAGTATTGCCTGCTTGAACCGATGGATATTGTTACTGTCACGGACGCCTCGCTCGGCCTGACCAATGTCGCGATCAGAATTGTTTCGATCGAGGAGGACGACGCCGGAATCCTAAGCGTGACGGCCGAGGAATTTCCAAGCGGAATTGCAACCGCTGTCCAATATCCGGTCCAGAGAGGCGACGGAACTTTGGTGAACCAGGCCGTCGTGCCCGCGCGCGTCAATGTTCCTATTCTTTACGAGCCTCCCGCGTCTCTGACCGGCGGCGTGGCGCAGGTCTTTGCCGCGGTGTCAGGCGGGATCGCGCAAGTATATTTGCTTGCCGAGACTGCTGTTACCGGCGGGCACCGCACGCATCAGTTGGTGCCGAGCCAGCCAAACGGCACGGTCGTTACATTCTCGGTTTACGCGCAAGCAGTCACGCGCGGCGCGGTTCGGCTAGATTTGAGCAATGGCTCCGTCACGATCGGATGCGACTTCGATCTTGCGGCCGGGGCCACGGGCACGCCGGACACTGGGATTAGCACTGCCTCGATCGCGGTTGCCGGCGGGGGGGATTCGGCGCCGGTCACGATCACCATTGCGTCGCCCGCCGTCGTCACCTGGACGGCGCATGGCCTTTCGAACGGCCAGGCGGTGGTCTTTTCGACGACCGGCGCGCTTCCCACCGGCCTGACAGCGGGAACCGTCTATTACGTCGTCGCCGCGACAACAAATACGTTTCAGGTCGCGGCGGCCGCCGGCGGCGCGGCGATCAACACGTCCGGCTCGCAATCCGGCATACATACCGGGACGACCGGTATTTGGTATCAATGCCTGATTACCGGATCGATGGCCGCGACCGCTGTGCCCGATCTAATTATTCGTCTCCAAAATCCGCTTGGAACGAACAGTTACGCCGGGACAAGCGGGAATGGCGTCAACATCTGGGGGGCGGAAGTCGCGTTCGGCGGGGAGGCGCCAACCTTCCTCCCCGCGTTCCAATTAACGACCAACGCGACCCTTTCGACGACCGCGGCTTTGACGCCGAAAGGGTCGCCGGGTATCGCCGATCCGAATTGGGGCGGCGCGTTCGTTTGGATTTCTACTAACGGCGCAACCTATGGGCAGATCGGAACGGTCGCGGCGCCAGCGCGTCAGGGGGTTCTCACCGCCGCTCTGGCCGCGCCGCCGGGCTCTAACCCAGACAACACAAACACGCTTTCGGTCTCGCTCATCGAGAGCGGCGGAACACTTGCCGGGGGAACCGCGCTCGACGCGCAAAATGGCGTGACGTTGTGCCTCGTGGACAATGAGCTGTTGTCCTATCAGACGGCGGCGCTCACCGGCACAAATGCGTACAATCTGACCACTCTTTATCGCGGGCTCCATGGCACCAAGCCCGCCGCGCATTCGAACGGCGCGCCGTTCGCGCGGATCGACGGCGCGATCTTCAAATATACTTTGCCCTCGGCTTATATCGGCGTGCCCCTGTTCTTGAAATTTCAGAGCTTTAACATCTTCGGCCGATCGGTCGAGGATTTGTCGGTGTGCACGGTCTACACCTACACGCCGAGCGGCGCGGGGTCGCCCGCCGGGCCAGTGACGCAAGCGCTCCTGCTAGGGACAAATCTCGATTTCGGCCTCGTATCAGCGGCCGTCTCGCAAATAGATCAATGGGGAATCGTTACCGACGGTGTTCTCATGGCGTCCGTCGATCTCGGCGCGGGGATTCCATAGGATAATTCAAATGATAAAAGCGGAATTTTGGCCAGAAGAAATTCAGGCGCTCATTCGTGCAATGGGGCAGCTCTTGGACGATATGGGAGAGCACGGCAAATCGGTTTGCGGGGCTGCAAAAGCCGAGGCGAGGGTTGCCTATGAGCCGTTTGCCGCGAACGATGAAAAAGAAGGTCTTATGTCTCTCGGCGAGGCACATCGAATCATGGAGGAAGTGTCATAATGTCGGTTCAGGTACAGTTGCGCCGCGATACGCTCGCCAACGTCCTTGCAAATAAAGGCGTCGCGGGGGAGCTCTTTGTCAGCACGGACACAAAGGAACTCTTTGTTCAGGATGGCACGACCAACGGCGGGTTCAGGGTGGGAATCGTTGCCGCTCGCGACGCGTTGAATGTTCCGCATGGCGGCAGCATTTCTTACGGGTGCCAAGAGGAACTGCTAACGGGCCTTTCCGGCGCGACGAAGGTCTCGACGATTCAGATCCCCGTTGGCGCGATTGTTTTAGGTGTTTCGGTACGCGTTACGACTTTGATTACCGGAGCTGGCGGCTTTCGGGTTGACCCAACGACGGACTTTGGCGCCGGCGGCGCCTATATGCCAAACGGAAAATTCGGATTTGTGGCCGCTGCCTTGAACACGACCAATCCAGGAATCATTGGGCCAGCCGCCGCCTATTTTGCTTCGACGATTACCCTCACAGGCCGCAATGCCGGGAATACGGCAAACGTCAATTTCACGGCGGGAAATGTAAGAATTCAAATCAATTACATGCTCGTCAATCCCCCGGCTTCTTAATCCCCGCCTTCTCTTATGCCTGCACCGATCCCGCCTATCGCGGGATTTTTTGTGTCTGTAATCACCAATACGGAGAAAGACTTATGTCAGGAGCACCCAACGACCTACCCGTAATTCACACGTTACCATCCTCTAACGCGGCAGGTACGAGCGACACGGTTGCGTTGCCAGTGCAGGGCGTGAGCGGCGGCGTGCCGCTGCCCGTTTCCGGCACATTCTGGCAAACGACGCAGCCTGTGTCCGCCTCAGCCCTTCCGCTGCCTTCTGGTGCGGCCCAGGACGGAACGGATGCAAGCGGCGTCACGCCGCCTAGCGGCGGATCTGGCATTCGCGGCTGGCTGTCTGGGATATACATCAAACTAAATGGTACGTTGGCGGGAACTTCTGCGACCAACGGGCCACCAATCCAGGGAATGACCGGTGGCGTCCCGGTGCCTGTCTCCGGTACATTTTGGCAAGCGACACAGCCTGTCTCTACTGCCTCCTTACCGCTTCCATCCGGCGCCGCCCAAGATGGCACGGATGCGACTGATGTCTTGCCCCCGGCCGGTGCTGTCGGCATTCGCGGCTGGCTCTCCGGAATATACAGCAAGCTTGCCTCCTCGGTCAGCGTCACAGGCACGTTTTGGCAGGCGACGCAGCCGGTTTCCGCCGCGTCCCTGCCGCTCCCGGCGGGAGCCGCGACGGCCGTGAACCAGCCGACTGCCGCCGCGCAAGGTTCGACGACCAGCGGTCAGACCGGGCGTCTTGTGCAGGGCGCGGTGACGGCCGCCGCACCGGCATATGTCACGGCCCAGACGAGCCCCATTTCGCTCACCCTGGCTGGCGCGGTGCGCACCGATGCGAGCGCCACTACGCAACCGATCAGCGCCGCGTCCCTGCCGCTCCCGGCGGGAGCCGCGACGGCGGCGGGTGTGGCGGCCATCAATACGACTCTAGGCACGCCCATGCAGGCCACCGGCGGCATCGTGGGGATTGCGGCTGGCACGAACGCGATCGGCTCGATCATCGGGCGCACGTCCATGGTGACCGCGACGCCTGCCGTCACGTCGAACGGCGCCTATGCGGCCGGGAACGAGATTGGGGGCCTCATGACGTTCGCGATCGGCGGCGCCGGCAGCGGCACACTCATGTCGATGCGCGTAACGTCGAGGTCGGTCCTCTCGACCGCGCTCAAGGCCTACATTTTCAGCGCAAATCCGGCGAGCACCACATGGACGGACAATACCGCGCCGGCGATCAACGCCGCCGATATTGTGAAGTTGCTCGCCGTCATTCCGTTGAATGCGCCGGACAACGGGTTAGGCACCCACACGCTTTGGGAATTGGGCGGGATCGCGACTCAATTCGTAGCGGCGAACCTTTATGTGGTTCTCGTCACGGTGTCGGCGGCAACGCTGACCTCCGGCACGGCCTCTGACTTTACCGTGCAACTCGGCGTATCGGACGACTGACATGCGGAAAATCGCAACAAAACTGCCGCCGCGGGCCGCGCCGCCGGTCCTACTTGTAGCTCCAACGATTTCCGGCACGGCGCAGGTCGGGAAAACACTTAGCGCGATGCCTGGCGGCTATACCAATCGCCCAAGGAATTACGCCTACCAATGGCAGAATGAAGGGTCGAATATCGCCGGGGCCACGGGCAGTTCCTACACCCTCCAGACAAAGGATATTGGCGCGCTCATCACCGTCATGGTCACTCCGTCCAATGGCGCGGGTGCGGGCGCTCCGGCGCGAAGTGGCCTGTACGGTCCGGTTATCGGGACGACTGTGCGCTATGTCAGCAACAGCGTTGGAAACGACGCGTGGGATGGCACCGCGCCCGCGTTCGTGAGCGGCACGACAGGACCATGGAAAACCATCGCCAAGGTGAATGCACAGACCTTTGCCCCAGGGACATCTGTTTTGTTCAAGCGCGGCGACACATGGCGCGAGCAGCTCTCGCCAACGTCCAGCGGGACTTCCGGCAATCCGATTGTGTTCGACGCCTATGGCACAGGCGACGCGCCTCTTATCCTTGGTTCTGTTTCGGCCGCCAACACAAGCGACTGGACCTTGATCAGCGGCAACATTTGGAAGAGTGCTGCGTCATTCCCGCCCGTGTCGCTGCAGGCCGTGACCTTTTCGGGATCTCCTGGAAACGTCGTCGTGACGTGGAGCGGGACGCCAGCGCCCGCCGCCCCAAAAGATGGCCGCGGGGTTGCGTTTTATACCACTGGCACGTTGCCGGCGGGTCTTGTCTTAGGTCAAGGTTACTTCATTAGAAATGCGTCTGGTAAGACATGCAACTTGTCAACAACTCCTACCGGTGCATTAGTCGCGATTTCATCCGCTGGCTCCGGTACACATAGCGCCGGTATCAACGGATTCCCGAGCAACAAAGCTAACGACATCGGGAACCTGATATTTACGAGCGGCGGGGTGACACAGACCGGCACGACCACCTACACTATCTGGACTGGGCAGAAAGATTCCAACCTCACGTCCCAAGGTCAATGGTATTTCAGTATCGCCGATTGGAAGGTCCATGTTTACTCAACCACCAACCCAGCATCAGCGATGCCTGGACTTGAGCTTGCGATTGACCGGAGTAGCATCTATCCAAAAAACAAAACATTCCATACTTATCAAAACCTTGCGATAAAGTACGCCGCCGGATCAGGAATAATTATTCTGCAATCCACAAACGTTACAGTGCGGGACATGCACATAACATGTATCGGCGGCGGGAACTTGAATGGGGACAATGTAAGGTTCGGGAACGGCATTGATGTTGAACTGTCAGGAAGTAACCACCTAATAGAACGTAATCTTGTAGAACAATGCTACGACTCAGGTATCACTCTCCAACCTCTTACCTCCGGTTCACCACAAAGCAACATTATATTTAGAAATAATATAATAAAGAACGGAACGCAAGGGACAATTCAGATAATCACATTTGGCGCTTCACTAAATAACATATCTGTCTACAGTAATACTTGTTATAATGCTATCGGATGGTCCGAAGGCCAGCGCTGGGGCAGTGGTGGTTCAAGCGAGGACAACCAACGATTCGGCCTGTACCATTCTGATAGCGGCGGGCCATCGCCGACGAATTACAAACGTAAAAACAATGCCTACACGGGACTTGGCACGTCATGCTCGATCCGGCACCCTTCCTCACCAGTGAACGCCTGGGGCGGGGCTGGCAAGATGCAGCTCGACTATAATCTGTGGTCACGCGAGAATGGATCGGCCCCAACAACGTGCTTGGTGAGCCCCTCAGCCGGCAACCCAACGTTGGCGAGCTGGGCGGCCGGATATTCGCTCCCGCATGAGGTCAATGGAAAAATCGGCGTGGACCCTGCCTTCACGAACGCGGCCGCCGGGGATTTCACGCCATTGTCCGGCTCCCCGCTTAAAAACTCTGGAACCAACCTTTTCAGCGCCGGCGTCGTTTGGGATTTTAACAAAAATCCGCGACCCACATCCGGGATGTTCACGATTGGGGCGATTCAATGAAATCAGATACTCTGCATATTGTTACCGCGATCGCCAATCCGATTCTGTGGAAGTCGCGCGTTCTCCTCGCCCGCGCGGCCATCGTTGACTGGCTTCGAGAAGCAAATGTCCATGTGACGATCGTCGAGGTTGCCCATGGCGCGCGTGGCTTTGAGCTTGCTGATCTCGGCGAGAATGTACGCGTCACGCATGTTCCTGTGCGGGCAACGACTCTTTGCTGGTCGAAGGAAAACTGCCTGAACATCGGGATTTCCCGTCTCCCGCATGACGCAAGATACATCGGCACCTTTGATGCCGACATTTATTTCCGCAAGCCAGGATGGGCCGCGGAGGTTATTCAGGCCCTCCAGATTTACCCTGTCGTTCAGCCTTGGAAAACAGCCTATGATCTTGGGCCGAACGATGATCATTTGCAAGCGCATAAAAGTTTTACGAGCTGCTTTCACAAGGACGACCCGGTTGCTCCAAAAGGAACCAAATTCTGGAAGCATTGCGGTGGCTGTTATGATTACCCGCATTCAGGATTTGCGTGGTGCTGGGTACGGGAAATTCTTGATAGGATTGGCGGCCTCTTTGAGCTCGGCGGCATGGGGTCCGGCGACCACCACATGGCCCTAGCGCTCGCCGGCCTTGCGGACGCATCGTTCCCAGCCGGTATCGGCGGGGAATATCGCGATGCCGTAAAGATTTGGGAAGCTCGCGCGCTTGTCCATGTCAATCGCAAGCTCGGTTATGTTCCCGGCACGATCGAGCATCGCTGGCACGGCGACAAGACACGCCGTGCCTATGTCAGCCGTTGGGATATGTTCATCAAACATCAATTCAATCCATACGCCGACTTGAAGCGCAACAGCCACGGCGTGTTGGAATTTTCCGGCAACAAGCCGGACTTGGAACGCACGTTCGACAATTACCTGCGCAACCGCGAGGAAGATTCGAACCTCATCGGATGAAATTGCTTTTTCCTACCCGCACCGGGCCGCCGCAAGGCGGCTTTTTTATTGGAGCCATTCATGACGCAAGCAAAATTCACCAACGCGGACCTACGCTTCCAAGCCTGTCTTGCCTTCACGCTGAAATACGAGGGCGGCAGGTCGAACGATCCGCGCGATCCAGGCGGCCGAACCATGGAAGGCGTGACCCAGGCAACCTATGACTCGTTCCGGGATCATGGGAAAGTCGCGCGCCGCAGTGTCTTTGCCATGTCCGCCGCCGAGCGCGACGAAATCTATCGTACGAGATACTGGAACGCAATCAATGGCGATGGATTGCGGCCAGGCGAGGATCTGTGCGTTTTCGATTTCGCGGTGAACTCCGGGCCAGCGCGGGCACGCGCCATTTGGAAAAGTTGCGGTGGCTCAAATCGTCTTCCCGCCGATGTGGTCCACGACATATGCGCGCATCGGCTTTCCTTCCTGCACGCGCTGAAAACATGGAAATATTTTGGCAAAGGATGGGGGCGCCGCGTGGCCGCGTGCGAGGCGCTGGCGACGTCAATGGCCCATGGCAAGGCGGCTCCCACGGTTCTTCCTAAAAAGGCGTCCGAGGCGAAACATCGTTCCGGGAAAGCATCGACAATGGCGACCGTGGGAGCGTCCGTGGCGGGCTCTGCGGGAATCGCGCATTACATGGCCACCGGCTCAACAGTCGCGGCGATTGCCGCCGCTGTGATCGTCCTATTGGGCGGCGGAATTTTCTTCTTTCAGTCATGGCGGCACGGCCAGCGCGCGGATACCCTCATCAATGCTGCCTCGAAGCTAAAGAAGGAGCCCGCGAAGCTCGATCAAAAAACCAAAACCATCAAAAAAGCCAAGCAACCGGCGACAGCAAAATCGGCGGCCACGGACATTAAATTGAAACCCCCGGCGGTAAGGAAGGCAAAAAGGGGATCCGCAAAATGAAAATCATCGACGTGATCGGAATTGGACTGGTCGTGCTTGGCATTGCGATGACGCTTTTGAATTTCCGCGCGGCGCGCACGCCGGTTCCCGGCATGCAATCGTTCACTGTTCATGAACCGCAGGGCCCGCGAAGCGAATTCTCGCCTAGAGGCAGAGGCAACAATCTCTAAAAACAGGAAAGCACATCATGCACTATTTTGTCGTCCCAGCGCTCGTCGCCATGATTTACATCTTCGTCGTTCGGCCCAAGATCAAGCAATACCGCGCCGTGAGCGGGATCATCGAAAAAGCCGATGCGGCGGGCGCCTCGATATGGCGAAAATTTCGCGCGCGCATGAGCGGCCTAAAGACCGTCATTCTTGGCTCGCTTGCCGCGGTCTTTCCTCAGATACCGGCGATCTTGGATGAGATCAACGGGTACACGGGATGGCATGTATTCCTTGCGTCTGGGGCGGCCGATAAAATCGCCGCCGGTCTTGCCGCGGCAACCGCAATCACGCATGTCTACGGGCTCGTGTCAGCCGCGAAGATGGTTCCGGTAAGACCCGCCCGCGGCAAAGGAAGGGTGGAGGGGTAAATGCTCGCTTCCATCATTCCGATTCTCAACACCGTCCTTGGCGGCATCATAAAGCCGTTCGTCGCCGCCTGGGCGGACTATGAGCGAACGAAACTCAAAACGAACCAGGAAGGATTTGAAGCAGCAACAAAGTCGGACGCCGCCATCATGCAGGCCGCTCTCAAGGCGGACGTCCAGATGGCGGCGCTCAAAGTCCAGCTTTACGGAACGCCCACTTTTCGCATCATAACGCTAGTCGCCGGACTCCCGCCGGCCATTCATTTCGGCCTCGTCTATATCGACACGATCTTGGCGAGCAAGGCTTTCCTCGGCGCGGCCTATTTCGGCGTGCCAAAACTTCCGACGCCCTACGACACGTTTGAATGGGCCGTGGTGTCGAGCTTCTTCCTCGTTCACGCGGTCAATCTCGGGAAATCGAATGTCGCCTCTTGGCTCGGGAGGAAATGACATGGCGCGCGCGGGACGCGGCGGCAACACTTCCCTAAGGGGCGGCGTTGCCCGCGGTGAAAGCGCGATAAGTCTATTCCTCGCGGCTGTCTTTCTCGGGCCTCTCGTCATTTTCAAGCTGGCGCAAGAGGACCGGCGCAAGAGGACCGGCGCAAGCGACGCCAGCATTACGCCAGGAAAGTCATCGCCGAGATGATCGCAATGGGTGCAACGGCGCTAGCGGTCGCCATCCACATGCACGTTGGAAACATGGCGGTAGCCGCCGCGCGCGCTGGCGTCGCGGCTATGTCCGGAAGTTTCTACTTTCATGGGCGGCGCGAGAGCCAGCGCGCCGCCGCATTCGTCACGGAGGCAAAGCAATGATTCAAGCGATAGTCGATCCCCTTACAGTCGCCTCTCTCATGATAATCGGCATATGGCTCGAGGGAATCGGCGGCAAACATGATTTTATTGACGAGCTCCTCACGCCAGTTCCGCTCGGGTTAGGCGGCGTCATGCTCGTAATTTTTCAGAGGCTTCCGCTATGACGGTTCTGAATTTCCTCGCGGCGCGCCGATCGATCGCCGAGGCGGAGCCGGTCACAATTCGCCAGTGCGGCCCTTCGGTTGATGAAATCGCACCAAGTGGAAGCTTATGAAGAAAGAAAATTACGATGCTTGCGCAAAATTCGTCCGGCGCCACGAGGGCGGCAACTGCGATACTAGGCGATCGCAGAGGCCACACCGGATGCGGCGGAATTCCCCATTCGACCTAGGAGCCGATTCATGGCGATCGGCTGTAACCGCAGTGCATTTCAGGCTCGTCAAAATCGGCGCGATCTTGCAGAACAAGGCGTTCGCTTGCGCAGCCATCGGCGTGCCGAAGCTGCCCGCCCTTACGGCACTTTCAAATGGGCGGAAGTATCGCACATTTTTCTAGTCCATGCGATCAATTTGGCCAAGTCGAATGTCGCCTCCTGGCTCGGAAGAATATGATGCCTGACAATACCTGGACGCCGGCATGGACCGGAATTGGCGGGATGATTATAGGGGTCATCGCCACGATCATCGTTGCTCTGATCAATCGGCAGCCGCCTATGGCGGCGCTCGTCGACGCGCGGATTAAATTGCTGATTGGAGAATATGAAAAACGTATCGCCCATCTACAGGCCGAGATCGCGGAGCTAAGGCGCGAGCTTGATGCTGTCCGGAGATCTCATGGGCCGGACAGCGGCGCGCCGTGATGCCGTTCATCCAAGCGAGGGGTCACTTCCGGCGAGCGCGGGAACCTGTGATTACACCGGCGGCGCTGGGCATGCCGCCTGCTCTTCTCTATCCGTCCCGCAGAATCCGCCAAAGTTTTGCGGTATTGTCTCGCGAAGGTCTCGGCCGAGAATGGGTAACCCAGCATATTCATTCCAGAATTGAATCGATTCGATCGACTACACTGCGCTTACTGCTGCCACTTCGCCGTGGCTGTATTTGCGAGGGCCGCCAATCTCTATCTCGCCAGCAAAGTCATTTCGGTCGCGCCGTGCAAGCAGCGGCCGGATAATGGTCATTCTCATTCAGCCACCATGTCAAGTTCATCTTGGCGGCAGGTGTTATCGTGGTAACAAGGGCATGCGCATTGCGTTCAGAACTGGATCTAACCCGGAGGCGCGCTCATTGAACCGATCGAACATTTACGATGCCAGGTACGGGCCCCTCCGGAAAAGTTTGCTCCCAGCCGCCGCCTAGCGCCTTGTAGAGTTGCACAGCATTCGTCGATACACTGGTCGTGCTTTGCGCATACTGCAGCTCGGCCTGCAACAAGGTTCGTGCGGCGTCGAGGACCGTGATGAAATCGATAACTCCGGCGTCGTACCGCGTCCGCGAAAGAGCCAGCGCCCGGCGGGAATGCTCGACCTGGTCCTTCAATCGGGCGCGGCGCCGCTGCTCGGTGCGATAAGCAACCAGCGCGTTGACAACATCGTGCCACGCCTGCAGCACCGTCTTGTGATAGGTAATGGCCGCTTCCTGCTGCTGGATCTCGCGCAGCTGCAAGGTCGACTTGAGGCGGCCGCCGTCGAAGATTGGGATCGACAGGCTCGGCCCCAGCACATATTGCAGCGAGCTCCCCTTCCAAAGATTTTTTAAATCGAGCGCGTTGAGCCCAACGTTGGCGTTGCTCGAATTCAACTTCACGCTTGGATAGAAATCGGCCACCGCGACGCCGATATCCGCGGTTGCCGCGTGAAGCTGCGCTTCCGCCGCGCGGATGTCCGGCCGCCTTCGGGCGAGTTCGGAGGCTATTCCAAGCGGCACGCGCGGCGGCGCTGGCGGTACTGGTTTTGGCCGCGCGAGTTCGCTCCGCAGCGACCCCGGGGGCTCGTCAAGGAGCAGGCTTAGGGCGTTGATCTCTATCGATTCCTGGTTTTCCAAACCGGGCAGCTGAGCCCTGATGACTTCCACTTGCGCCGCCGCGTTTTCGACATCGAGCTGGATTGTCAGTCCCCTTGCCGCGCGGGTCTTTGTCAGCTGCAAAATGTCGTTGGTGGTCTTGAGGTTCTCGTTTGAAATCGCGATCTGGGCCTGCACCCCCCGCAATTGGATGTAATCGCGGGCGAGTTCGGCCAAGGTCGAGACAAGCATGTCACGGCGCTGATTTTCGGCGGCTTCGACCTGCGCATCGGCGGCCTCGATCTGGCGCCTGACGTGGCCCCAGAGGTCGAGCTCCCAAGAGGCGTCGAACCCCGGCTGGTAAATGCTAATCGGCGGCACCACGAATGACGTGCCCGGCGGAGCAAGCGGCTTGCCCAAGCTCACGAGTCCATTCTCGCTGAAGAGTTGGCGCTGATAAGATGTATCGCCGTTGATCGAGGGCACGGCGGCCGAGGCCACGACGCCGAGTAGCGAGCGGCTTTCCGCCAGTTTGAGGGTGGCCGATTTCACATCGAGATTGGCCGCCGCGACCCGTCCCGCCAACGATGTCAGGACAGGATCGCGGAATGCCGCCCACCATGTGGGATCGACCGGTGAGTCATCGCCGTTCACCGATGCCGGCACGTGGTTCGGGCCGAGCGGCCCCGGCTTGCCGGAGAAAGAAACGCTTGGCAGCAAGGGGTCCGGCGCCTCGAAGTCCGGCCCGACGGAGACACATCCGGCGAGCGGCAGCAAGACGAGCGTTGCCGCCATTGTGCCGTATTTCGCGGCGCTCGAAAGGCCGCTAATGCATCGCACCGCCACTGCCTTTCGTGCCGGATAGGACGAAGCAGAAGGCGATGACCGCGAAAGCCACCACACCCGCCAAGAGAAAAACATCCCAACAGGCAAGCACCGCAGCTTGTGTACGTAAAGCTTCGTAGGCCTGCCCTACGGCGATATCATGCACCGCACTCGCCGCGCGCCCCAACGCCGTTAGGGTGAGTTCGGAACGCTCAACCGCATATAGCGCCGTCGCGGCGCCGTTGAGCTCGCCCAGCAAGGTTGCGAAGGCGATAGTTCTCATTGGCACGAACAGAAAGGCTAGCGCCGCGGTCTGCGCCGTGCGCATGATGACCAGCGTCGTGAAAACTATGTCGACGGCACGCTTGCTCGACGAAGCGAATGCACACCTCATCATGAAGAAGCCGGCCGCTATGATGAAACGCGTTTGCACAACACACATCAATTTGACGACGATCGGAATCAGCAGAATGACTGCGATTCCGCCCGGCGAGAGAAGCAATCCCGCCACGTGGCGTTATGGCCGATGATTGACCGATTGCTAGCCCGCGTGCAGGCCGCCGCCGAAGAAACCTTGCATGAGCCCGAAGACGTCGAGTTGCGGAAGGCTGCCTGCTATCCCGCGAAGGAGAGAACAAACAGTGAACACAGAAAGGCTAATCAGAAAATATCGCTTGCGCCCGATCGCTGCCCGAGCCGGCGCGTCGAAGGAGACTCTGTAACGGCACTTTGGCAATAAGGAGGAGCTGTTCGCGGAAATCGTCAGGCGGCGCTCGGCGCGAATAACCGCGGGACAAGGTGGCGAGCTCGATGTGACCCGCACGCCGCGCGAGGTCCTCGGCAGACTCGGGCGCAATTTGCTGGATTTCCTTACCCTCTCCGATTCGCTTTCATTCTGCCGGATCATGGTCGCGGAAGTAGTCCGCGCGCCCGAGCTTGGCAGCATTTTTTACACCCCCGGGCCGCGTTCACGACGGGCTCGCGCGCTACCTTGGCCGCGCAACAGGGCGCGGAGAGTTGCGCTGTCCTGAACCCGAGCTTGCCGCCAAACTCTTTCGTGGAGCGATTGCCGCCAACTACCAGATTCTTGGGCTCATCGCACCAGGCTTTGAGCCTTCCAAAGGGAAGAAAACCCGCGCCCATATCGAAGAAGCCGTTGCGCTGTTCCTGACTAGCCATGGCCCGTCGCGATAAGCTTGCAAGAAGGTCCGGTACTGGGCCGCTCTCAAGTCTTGGCTTACAGCCAGCTTCCGATGGGAATCAATCGACCGTCAGATTTAAGCGATATTTTAGCGCAATGCGATTTTGCCTACGGCGTCCCATGGCTGCTCGATCGCGTTTATCATTCGGCAGGCTCATGAGCAGCACGAAGCTCCTTTGGCAAACTCCGCGATCCCTTATCTGGTTTGCTGATGTGGACGGCCTCTCTCGGCGGCATCATAGTGCCAGAGCGGGGTCGAGCGAGCGCCCCAAGAAGGGAGACCGTCCATGGAACAGTTTATCAGAATCGGCATCGATTTGGGCAAGC